>CAZASC010000053.1:0-22772 GCA_964487695.1 uncultured Victivallales bacterium | reverse complement strand
CGTCGCGGAACGAGTCGCACATGCCGCCATGCCAGCCGGCCAGCCCCACGCCGCTATGGATGGCTTCTCTCAGCCCTTTGCTCTGTTCCGCTGTAATCTTCCCCATGGTCCATATCGGCAGAATTACCGCGTAGTGCTTCATCTTCTCGCCGTCGAGATATGCGTCGAGCGTGTCCGACACCGTAACGTCGAAGCCCTTGCCCCTCAGCCACGCCGCGAAAATGTCGGCGCATTGCTTCGGCTCATGTCCAGCCCAGCCTCCATGTACAATCAACGCGGATTTGGTCATTATGATGCCGTCTCCAGTTTGAGTATCCCCTCAGTTACTGGATGGCCGCAACGTAGCCGCGTTCTGATAAGACGCTGTCCGCACCGTATCCGGCGCGGCTACGGCAAGGAGGCCACTCCATAACTGAAGCATCACTAGTTTGATGCCGTTCACCGATATTTGCGCCAAACCATAGGCCGGGCCTGCCTCCGGTGCAACGAAAAAACCTGCACGACCGCTATTCACGACAGATTGCAGATGCGCCCGACAAGAACTTGCTTTTCGTTACAGCGTTGATTGAGCCGTGTGGAGTTGCTATGGTCGCTATGGATTGGGATATTTTTGGCAGGAGGTAATCTTACGATGACTGTGCCGATGAAGCCTCAAATACACCAGCTGACCAATCCAATCGTCACTTCCCGTGCTTATATGGTTTATACGGCAGGGTTTCCATTCGCAGAATCTGTTTAAGGGCTTCGAATTCAGGGTCTTTATGGACAAGAATGCCGTCAAGGTGCAGGGCGCTCGAGGCAATGAAGGCATCCGCAAAGCTCATCTTGTATTTTGCTTTCAGGGCTCCGGCGGACAAGCACAGGTCATCATCCGAATGCACCACTTTAACCGGCAATGACCTGATTATCGCCATGTAGTATTCCGCCTTCTCCTTGCCCTCTTTCTTTACGGCGCTGGAAAACAGTTCGGCAATGGTAGCAAAAGAGATATAGAGGCTAACGTTTCCCTTCTTTGCCTTGTTGAGATGACTTTCCACCAAATCAGCGCCATCCTCATTACAGAAGAAAGCGATGACGGCGGAAGTATCCAGAACAATATTATCAACGCTATCTTTAGCCACGGTAATTTCGGTCTCTCTCCTGTTTGCGGTCTTCCATAAACGACCCGAAGAGCCCCGAACCCTTCGCTATTCCTCTTGCGCCCTTAATAGGATCTGTGGGAATGGGAATGACTCTTATTGTGGCGCCATCGGTCATCCATTCCAGTTTAGCGTTGTTCTGTATATGGAAACGTTGCCTTATCTCAGCTGGCACAACCGTCTGTCCTCTTCTTGTCATCGTTGTAATCATAGTAATGTAATCCTCCTGATCTTGAAACAGACTACAAGATGTAACGACACCATACAAGTCAAAAGAAGGTTATGACTTGTGATAGGATTGGTCGTCTTTACGGTGTTTCTGTCGGTATTCTTGACCTCGCCGCACGTTCCCATCCTTCATATTCCATGCACCTTTTACCCAAAACCGCCTTTCTCCAATCCCTCATTCCGGCGGAGACGAAACTGGTTGTATCATCGGCAGACGAACGTGAAAAGCTGCGCCGCCTGTCTGTGTGGAAGTCAGGTCGGCACTGCCGCCATGCGCTTTGGCGATGGCGGCGACAATCGCCAGCCCCAGCCCTGCGCCGGTCTGGCGTGTGCCGGGAACCTGCGCGAACAACTCAAAAACACGCTCAGCCAATTCCGGCGCTATACCAGGCCCTGTGTCAGCCACTGTCACGAAAGCCTCGCCATTGGGCTCCATCACTTCTCTTAGAAGAATTTCTCCGCCACCGGGTGTTACCCGAAGTGCATTGTCCATGAGATTGGCCAGCATCTCGATCAGGAGATCCTCATTGCCAAGGACTTGAAGTCCATCTGCCACCTCCACTCGGAGGCCTATCCGTTTTTCATCGCAGAGCGGCTGGAATATTTCAGCAATCCGGCGAACGATCCTATCGAGATCCGTCCTGACGAACGATGCGCGCACTTCCGTTCTTTCCAGCCTCGCGAGCCGCAGCAACTGATCTGTCACACTCGACAAGCGTCGAACTTCTTCGAGCATGTTTGCCAGCGCCTGCCTATACTCCTCGGTACCGCGTTCCCGCGAAAGTGCCACCTCCCCGACGCTTTGCATCGCCGCCAGTGGCGTCCGCAACTGGTGCGAAGCGTCACCGCTGAAACGCCGCAATCTCTCGACCGCACCATGGTAATTGTCAAACGCGGCATTGAGGGTTGTTGCCATGCTGCGCATCTCGTCGTCGGGCATGTTGTCGGTGGAAATTCGGTTCTCGAAATTTCCGGTGCGTATGTTGTCGGCGGCCATCGTAATCGTCCGGATGGGGCGGATCATTCTTCGTGATATCCCCCAAGCCACGACAATCAGGAGAGGCAGAAGGGCAAGATCCCATTCGACCCCCATCACTGCTTCCATCAAATGATCGTGCAGCGTCTCGCTTGGATCCCGTAACCAGACACGGAACTCGATGATGCTGAAGATGACAAACTGCAGTGCCACGAAGAGCACAAGCAATGCCACCAACCATAAGAACATGCGCCAGCGTAACGGTGCTTTCATTAATCCACCTTTAGAACGAATCCGATCCCTCTGACTGTCCGGATCAACTCCGCATCAGTTCCTTCGTCAACTTTTGCGCGCAAGTGCGAAATATGCACGTCAATCACGTTATCCAACGGTGTCGTCCTCGATTCAATGCGCCAGACATCGCGTGCGATCATGTCTCTCGATACCGTTTTCCCGGCGTTTGCCACAAGATACCGGAGGAGCTCGAATTCCTGAGCGGTAAGAGCGAGTTCGCGAAAGCCGCGCATGACACGGCGGTTCAACACATCAATCGTAAGTTCACCCGCACGCAGAATGGTCGGTTCCTGAACGTCGGGGCGCCGCAGGCGTGCCCTGATCCGGGCCAGTAATTCAGCGAAGGCGAATGGCTTCACGATATAATCATCCGCACCAGCGTCCAGCCCTTTCACGCGGTCCCCAACCGTATCACGCGCCGTCAGTATGATCACAGGTCTGTGGCGTTTTCCGGATCGGATCGCTTGCAGGACTTCCAGACCGCTTCGATCAGGCAGCCCAATATCGAGAATGACCAGATCCGCCGGGTCGGCGGCGATGACCCGGAGCGCCTCAGCCGCTGTCCCACATGGCGTCACTCTGTATCCATCTTCTTCAATCCCTTTGGCCAGCGTTGCCGCCATCATACGATCGTCTTCCACAACCATCACATGCATACGAAACACCTTAATTTATTTGAGGACAATACAGCATAAAAACAGCATGTGAACAACGGCAAAACCGTCCGATCTGCATTCTTAAGCAATCTTCATGATTCTTGCATGGTCGCGGGCGGGTTGTCGGTGTCATCATATCCGCGAATGAATAGTCATGGACTCGCGCATCCCAACGGTTGGATCCGAGTCTGAGACTGATGAGGACAATCATGAATGCAAGTCATGCTATGGCGATGTGGGAATCGGTGCTAATCCTTAGAAGGGCTTTCCAGGAACAGCAGGCGATCGTTCGCGAAGTTCACGCGCTGGCCGCGAAAATCGTGCGCCCGCCCACCGACACGCCAGCCGCGTTCGTCACCGATCTCGATCCCGCGCCGGGACCACTTCTGACTCTGCGCCGTAACCTGTTCTCCACGCTTTTCCAATCAACGTACCATGTGCTGGAGATTGTTCCCGAACGCCGGCGGCTCTATGGCGCAATCAACTATCTTTTTCGCATCTGGGTGACTAGCGCCGATAATCTCCTCGATTGCGAGGACAAAGTGACGCTGCCGATTCGAATGCCGGGGCAGTCCCGCGTGATGCGCCAGGTCGTCTCGATCATGGCCGCCGACCGTATCCTTACCCGTGTGCTGGATACCGCTGTGCGCGAGCGGCAGCTTACGCAGGAAGAAGCGGCGTTGCTTTCCGAAAGCTCCCTGCAGGTGCTGCTTCCAAGTGCCGCGCAGGAAGCAACAGAAGAGGGCGGCATCACGGACCGGCTACGGCCTGAGTACGTGCTGGACACCATCCACCGGTTAAAAACGGGGATGCTGTTTCACCTGCCATTCCTCGGTCCAGAACGCGTAGAACGCGGTGTGGATCGGCGAAAAATGACCGTACTGAAAGATGCGCTCATGGCATTTGGACTTGGCTGCCAGATCCTTGACGACATTCGCGATATGGCAAGGGACCATCGTGAGCGCCGGCACAACTACATTCTCTCATGCCTCCAGTGGAGCGCGGATCCATATATGCGGAGACTCGACGAAAGACGGCCGGAGGTCGAGGAAAAGCTTCACGCCGAGGCGCTGCATGTGGTCATTCCAGCTGCCCGGCTGGCAATGCAGAATCTGTGCACGGGGCTGACCGCCATGAACCGGGAAGGCCTTGATATACGGAATGCGGAGATAGAAACAATGGCGGGCGTTCTACTCGACACGCTGGATTTGGCGGACTTGCGATATGCACTTTAACCATGTCATGGGGAATATTCTGACCGAACGCGGAATCGGCTGCCTGCCGTTGCCGCCAGGTAATCCAGCTCATAAAACATCCGGTCGCACTCTGGATCATGTGGCATCTGTCTACGATCTGATCGAACCGCTCATGATGTTTGGCATGGATCGGGTAATCCGGCGGGAGGTTGTGAATCTGCTGTCGCTGGAAGGCAGTAGGAGGATATTGGACGTGGGCTGCGGAACCGGCACGCTCACACGCCAGATCGCATGCGCCGTCCCAGATATTCAGCGATCGTGCGTAGTTGGCGTAGACGCAGCAACTGCCATGATCGCCGTCGCCCGCCGCAAGGCGAGAAAACTGCCGAATATCGTCTTTGAGGCAGCGCTGGCGGAACAGCTGCCGTTCACTGACGGTTCTTTCGACCGCGCCGTTTCAACCATGTTTTTCCATCACATAAACTTCGACCTTAAAATTCGCGCGTTGAACGAGATTTGGCGGACGCTTGGTCCGAAAGGAAAAGCCGTTGTGGCAGATGTCACGTCGCCGACCAATTTATTCGGCACGCTGTGCGCCTGGGCGGGTTACATTCTTTTTCAACAGGCGGAGATCCGCGAGAATATCGATGGCAAGCTGGAAGAGGCGTTCGGGCTGTCCAGATTTCGCCAATGGCGAACCGTGGCCCATCACGCGGGATATATGTCCATTTACGAGTTGGAAAAATAGAAACGGCAGAAAAGGAGAATTGGTTGATGAAAATGGAAATGAGGATTTTGATATGCGGTGTATTGCTGGCGATTACGACTTCGTCCATGGCCCGCGCCAGTGACGACGGCTCAAGCATGGCCGGTGCGGTGAGCAACTACGTTGCCGGAATCATGAAAGGATTACAGGATGTGGCGGAGCAGCAAACCACAGCGGCAACCTTCAGAGATCAGATGACGCCGTTCATGGAGAATACACCCGGCGTATTCGGCGCTTCGCTGATAGATACGAACTTCGTCATCAGGCAGGTTTATTACCGGCGCGACTTTCTCGCCGTGGGCTACGATCTGAAGAAGGTGGGTGAGCTGGACTATTTCTGGAAGCTGATGAGAGAGAAACCTGCGCCCCAACTCAGTGAGCCCGGCCACGGCAGCATCGTGCAACCGCGACTGGTTGCGATGCGTTACCCGATCATGGCGGATGGGCAGTTCAAAGGCATCGTGTCTGTGATGATCCACACCGACGCTTTTCTGAAAGCCGTGGGACTGGACGCCTGCAGCGCCTTTAAGATCATCTGTCGCGGCACGCTCGCTGAACAGAAAGGCGAACTGGGCGCGAAATACGACGAAATCGAACTCACGCTGCCATCCACCGAGTGGGTGATCCAATTCCAGAAATAGGAGACTAAGCATGCACGTTTTTATTGCCGGCGCAGGTGGTCCCTTGGGCAAGCAATTGATCGCGGCCTTTTTGCAGAAGGATCTCCATGTCACGGCGATGGGGTACAGTAAAAAGGAATTTTCAGGGTTATGTCATCCACGCCTCAAAACCATCGAGTGCGATGTCACGAAACCTGAGCAACTCGAAGGCGTATGCAAGGGGGCAGACGTGGTCGTGTCCTGCCTTGGTATTACAAGGATGCGCAATAAGCTGACACACATGGACGTGGATTACCGTGGCAATCTCAATCTGCTCAAAGAAGCGGAGAAGCAAGGTGTTCAGAAGTTTGCCTTCATCACGCCGGTAGGCGCGGAACATGGCGAAGAACATGGCGTTCCGCTACTGCAGGCCAAGCACCTTTTCAAAAAGGAGTTGAGGCAGTCAGGATTGGATTGGATCATCTTCCGCTCGGGCGGCTTCTTTTCCGATCTAGCCGAGATGGGACGGATGGCCGCGAAAGGCACAATGTATGTCGTAGGATCCGGTAACTGTATCTTTACGCCGGTTGCCGTCCAGGACGTGGCGCGCGTGATGGCTAAGGACATTGTGGTTAAGCGCAACACCGTTATCGAAATCGGCGGCCCGGAAGATATGAGCTGGAATGAAATTTGCCAAACATGCTTCACTCATTACGGAGAGATACCCCGGATTGTGCATGTGCCTGTCTGGCTGTGCCACGCCACACTGGCCCTGCTGAAGCCATTCTCGGCAACATACGTCGCCATGGGCAAGCTCATCATCTTCACGTCTACGCATGATCTGCCAACCGAGAAACGGGGCACGTTGAGATTCTCGGATTACCTGGCTGCCAATGAAATCCGAAGCGCTCACTCAAAATAGCAATGTATTGATAAGCTTGCTGCATATGCCATGGCGCAGCGGATCGCTTATTGACTCTTGCCCTTTCATAGCCATGGCGTGAGAAACCAACACTACAACACCCAAACATCCATCCGACTTCACAAAGAGTATTGCCGGACGGGAGACGCTTGGGTAGTATCCGCCCGTATTTGTCATTGGAGGAACACATGAAGAAATCCGGCAAGAATGGTTCTGGCGTCTATTTCCTTGGTCTCGATTCCAGCACACAGGCCATCAAGGCCGCGCTTATTGATTCGAACCTCAACGTTGTGCACGAGCAGGCTGTCAATTTCGACAAGGAACTACCCGAATTCAAAACACAGGGCGGCGCCCATCTGCATAGCGACGGGCTGACCGTGACTTCGCCACCGCTCATGTGGGTGGCGGCGCTGGAATGTCTCTTGCAGAAGATGCAGGACGACAAGTGTCCGCTAGACCGGATAGCGGCGGTATCTGGATCCGGGCAGCAGCACGGCAGCGTCTGGCTGCGAAAAGGAGCCAGACTGACGTTGAACGGGCTTGTCGCAGAAAAATCCCTGCGCGATCAACTGACTGACGTATTTTCCGTGACAGACTCGCCAATCTGGATGGATTCGAGCACTGGCGAGCAGTGTCGCGCACTGGAGAAAGCGCTGGGCGGCGCGCAGGCTGTCGCCAATCTGACCGGATCACGTGCATACGAACGCTTTACAGGCAATCAAATCGCCAAAATATATCAGAACAGGCCTTCGGAATATGCCGCGACAGAACGAATCTGCCTTGTCAGTTCGTTTCTTGCGTCGCTCCTGATCGGGGATTACGCGCCGATTGACACAAGCGACGGGTCGGGCATGAACCTGATGGACATTCGCAAGAAGAAATGGGCATCCGCTGCGCTGAAGCAAACCGCCCCCGCACTTGAGGCCAAGCTCGGCGAGATTGTCCCCGGACACACAGTCGTCGGGAAGATGCACGCATTCTATCGCAGGAAATTTGGATTCAACCCGGATTGCATCGTTATTGCATGCTCAGGCGACAATCCGTGCAGTCTCGCAGGAATGAGACTCCAGCGGACCGGCGATATTGCCATCAGCCTCGGAACCAGCGACACGTTGTTCGGCTCCCTGGCCAAGCCAAAGCCATCGGCATCGGAAGGGCATATATTTGCGAATCCGGTCGAACCAAAAGCTTATATGGCGATGGTCGTTCGCAAGAATGGCTCGCTGACAAGGGAGCGCGTTCGCGACGAAGCTGCGGGTAAGTCGTGGGACAAATTCGCTAAGATCCTGCTAGACACGCCGCCCGGCAACAACGGATTGATCGGCTTCTACGTGGATCAGCCTGAAATCACGCCGCCGATCATGAAGACAGGCGTCTACAGGTTCGACGCAAAAGGAAAGAAGTTGGGCAAGTTTCCTGTGGGCGCGGATGTGCGCGCCGTTGTGGAAAGCCAGTTCCTCTCTCTCAGGCTGCACGGCGACAATATCGGCTTGAAGCCATCCGCCATTCTCGCTACAGGTGGCGCGTCGGCCAACGAAGGCATTTTGAAGGTGATCGCAGATGTGTTCGGCGCTCCGGTGTGTGTGGGCGAACAGCCCAATTCCGGCGCGATTGGCGCGGCGTACCGGGCCATGCACGGCTGGGAATGCCGTAAAGCGGAAAAGTTTATCCCGTTCGCCGATGTGCTTGCCGATGCACCACCATTCAGGAAAGCGATGGAGCCGGATCGCGCAGCGCATGCGGTCTACACAAAGATGTTGAAACAGTACGAGAAATTGGAGAAGAAGGTCGTCGCAGAGAATTAGCCCGCAATTCTCCCGGCTTTACATGGCCGGTGAGAAATTCGGGCTAGCGACTATTTTCTTTTTTGACAAAACAGGAGGCAAAGTAATGAAGCGAGCAGTTGGTATATTGGCGGCAGTATTGGTGGCAGGTTCGTGTTTTGCGCAGGAGAGCAACGCTCCGGCGATGAAACAGGACGAAAACAAGGCGACAGCAAAGGAGCAGGAGAACACAATGGTTCTGATCAAAACAAGCATGGGAAACATAAAGGTCGAACTGTTTGACAAGCAGGCACCAGAGACAGTGAAGAACTTTCTTCAATATGTGGACGCAAAGCATTATGATGGCACGATATTTCACCGTGTCATTGAGAACTTCATGATACAGGGAGGCGGATTCACGAAAGATCTGAAAGAAAAGTCCACGAAAGCGCCAGTCAAGAACGAGGCCAGCGCCGAATTGAAGAATCTGGTGGGAACCATCGCCATGGCCCGCACGTCCGACATCAACAGCGCGACCGGCCAGTTCTTCATCAATGTCATGGACAACGCTTTTCTCGATCACAGGGACGATTCGCAACAGGGCTTCGGCTATTGCGTATTCGGCAAAGTGGTTGACGGCATGGATGTTGTTGACAAAATCAAGGCAGTGAAAACCGGCGGGCGGGGTCCATTCAGAACCGACGTGCCAGTTGAGGACGTCGAGATCAAGGAAATTTCGCGTGTGAAGTAGAAAGATACTCCTGCTTCGACATGTCACGAGTCTCCGGCGTATTGCCGGAGACTCGTTTTCTTTAGAAGTACCACATGAGAATGATCGGACAACTTGCGGACGACGTGCAGGCGCAGAAATTCCACGATCTTCTGGACAGTCGCGGAATCGACAGCCGTATGGAGGAGCGCGATGACCACAGCTGGGACGCCTGGGTCATTTCAGAAGATCACGTCAAGACCGCCACCACACTGCGTGACGAATATTTGAAAGATCCAACCAACCCCGAATATGCGCGGGTTGCCGTACTGGGAGATGCCAGAAGGCAGAAAGAGCTGGCGGACAAGCAGCCTGAAAATGAGGACCGCTGGAAGGTTCTCACCGCACGGGATCTTTTCCATGGCAATGTCTTCAGCCACTATCCTGTCACACTTATTCTGATAGCTATCAGCGTGGCCGTTACGGCCATGCTGTCCTTCACCGGAGACGACACAGTTTCATCCTGGCTCGGAATTGCTTCGTCCCACGTCAATGGAGACAGCGTATATTATAGGCTGGCCGAGGTCAGGCATGGCCAGGTTTGGCGACTGATAACTCCCATATTCATCCATGCTTCGATATTCATCCCTTTCGGCTTCATGCACATTTTCTTCAATATGCTATGGCTGCGGGATCTGGGCTGTATGATCGAAGCGAGAAAAGGGCATTTCACCATGCTATCGCTCGTGCTCGTCATCGGCGTTCTTTCCAACCTCGGGCAATTCTTCATGGCTGGGCCGAACTTCGGCGGCATGTCGGGCGTCGTGTACGGCCTGCTCGGATATGTCTGGATGCACGCGAAATACAATCCATGGGCCGGTCTGCATATGGGCAAAGACACAGTCATCATGATGATCGTCTGGTTTTTCCTGTGCTTGTCGGGGCTGATGGGTCATATTGCAAACACGGCGCATGGCGTGGGCCTGGTTGTCGGCGTGGCGTGGGGTTACGCTTCGGCCATGTGGGGCAGGCGTCAACACATTGGTTGATCCAGCCAGCGGTAAAAGCGCCATCCAATGCGGGTATATGTCCGGCGAGCAAATTGGCGCGCCGCATATGCATATCCACCCGTGACAGAAACCGCAGATTGCCGATTAATGAACCGCAGAACCTCAAAGTGATACCACTTTTAGTGTGACACTGCACTATTGTCTTTGGTGGAGCGGGCGCTCCGCGCACGCTTTTTAGCGCCCAATTGCACATACGCCGCGACGGATCGCGGCGTCCACCTAATAGTGCAAAAGCAAACTGATGACGGTATGAGACATTCAGTCTGCCTTTTCCCTTGTTGATCCACCCCGCATTTCGCAAAATTCAAAGGCATATCAGGCTATCCGCCTTCATCGGGTAACTCAGGCGAGTGGATAGAAAAAGCGCCTCGTATTTGATTATCCTTAAAACGTAAGTTGACAGTTTCCGACACGCGCAAACCCCCGTTTCTGTAGCTGGCCTCCGTGAGGCCGGCATTTCTCGCATTTCTCGCTTCCCCTTTCGCACCGCGCTCACGGAGCGCGGCTACAAAGATGACAAAATCCACAGGCGAAGCATATTTATTGTCGAGATTCGATATCCATCGAATGGGCAAATACTGAACAGCCGGACAACCCCGAAGATGATTCGGAAACCGGGACAAGAGCGTCCCGGCTCCAAAGTTGAACTGAATCGTTCCGGCTTAAGCGGAGAAAAAAGCGTTGGATATTTTCAAGCTAAACAAAAAAGGCACAGAGCCTTACGGGCTCTGTGCCTCCAAAAATTCCTATATGACTTGTCTTAAGGTATCCTGATCTTCGCACCAGATTCCAAAGGCTTGTTGGCTTCCAGCGTCGGATTGGCTTCGTAAATTGCGTGTTCCTTCACACCGAACTTCTTTGCTATGGACTTGACCGTGTCACCCTTCTTCACCGGATACATTCCATCGGCGGGCTTGGCCATCTTCTCGCCCTTCTTGGATTCTACTTTCTTGTCGTCCTTCTTGTCGCCCTTCTTGGGCTCGACTTTCTTGTCGCCATCTTTGGGTTCCTTGGGCTCCTTCACCACCTTAATGGTCTTGTTGGTGATATCGCTGATCTGCTGCTGGAGATTGGCCATGTCGCTCATCACTTCGGTGAGTTTGCTTTGAACGGCATCCCTGAGTTTCTTTGTGTTGTCGTTTGCCTGTTCCGAGGAAGCAGTCGCGGTTTGAGTCTGCTGGGCAACGTCAGTTATACGGCTTTCAAGCTTCGTAGCCGTATCTTTGGCTGTGAGACCGGCAAACAGACCAAAAGCGCCGAGACCGAGGGCAATGACAGCAATAGCGAGAATTACAGATGGTTTCATATTCCTTTTACACAACCTCCGAATGTGTTATTTTAAAACAATTATTGATTGACGTGAGAAAGCTAGTGGTTTCCCCGGCAGAACTCAACTACAATCTGTAAGGAATTTGAAGGGCGGGAAAATGCGGGAAAAACGGTCTTACGCTGCCACGATATGAGATTTCAATTCATTGTTTGCAAGGCTCTTCAGCGGGAGGCATATCTGTGCGCGGCGCAATCTAAACACATTGTTGACGTGGTCACCATGCCGCAAGGATTGCATGAGCAGCCTGACAAGCTTCGGCAAGAGTTGCAGGAGGCGCTGAACAGGACTGCCGATCCGGCCGGCAATCCTTATGACGCATCGCTGATGGGATACGGCTTGTGCAGCAACGGCCTCGCCGGGTTGCATTGCGGGATAACGCTGGTCATCCCGCGGGCGCACGACTGCATCACGCTGCTGCTGGGATCCAAGGAAGTTTACAAAGCGTATTTCGACACGCATAAGGGTGTCTATTGGTATAGCGCTGGCTGGATAGAACACAGTCTCCAGCCCGGTCGCGAACGGCGTGAACGGACTTTCAGCAAATACGTGGAGCAATACGGTGAAGACAATGCAGGGTATCTGATGGAGCTGGAAGAGAAGTGGATGACTGAATATTCCAATGCCACGTATATTGACTGGGCCCTCCCGCTTTCCGATCAGTACAGGAAGTACACACGGGAATGCGCCGAATATTTGAATTGGAATTTTGACGAAGTTCAAGGCAACCCCGGCCTTCTCATGAGACTCGTGAACGGCGAGTGGGATGACGGGGATTTTCTTGTGGTTCAGCCTGGTCACAACACCGCGCCGGATGTCAACAATCCCGGTATCATCAAATCGGAGTAAGGCCACTAAACTTGGGCCATCTATTAGCCCGCATTTCTCACAACTTTTCAACAACGCGTGATCAACGCGCTGTAACTACGGCGACAAGTTATTAAGCCAGTCCTTGGCGCCGGCATTATCTTGTTCAGCAGCTTTGCGATGCCAGTAGACCGCATTGGTGTAATCCTGTGCAACGCCTTTACCGGCATAGTAGCACATCCCGAGATCACATTGGGCATCGGCATTTCCTTGTTCTGCGCCCTTTCGAAACCATATCGCCGCATTGGTGTAATCCTGCTGAACGCCTCTTCCATAATAGTAGCAAAATCCGAGGTTGATTTGGGCTTTGGCGTTTCCCTGCTCTGCCGCCTGTCGAAACCACCTGAATGCTACGTCGCGATTCTCCGGGATGCCGATGCCGTTATAGCAACATAATCCAAGTTTATTTTGGGCATCAGCGTAACCCTGTTCAGCCGATGTTCGATACCAATTCATTGCATTTGCGTAGTCCTTTGGGACGCCGTTGCCCTCATAATAACGATCGCCCAACAGGCATTCAGCCTTCGCATCCCGGTTGCTTGCGCTTTCCAAAATAGCCTTTAAATCAGGTGACAGGGAATTGGGTATCTCATTCGAAACTTTATTGGTTTCGCGCAGAAAAATGACCCCGGCGTTGCCTTGGGTTGAATTCTCAGAAGTTGACGATAGTTTCTTGAGATAGTCTCGAGCAGGAGCATAATCTTGTTCAGCGGCCTTGCGAAACCAGTTGACCGCTTCCGCCTGATCCTTGGTTACGCCGTTGCCCAGCCTGTAGCAAAGACCGAGATTAAATTGAGCGCTGGCATTTCCCTGGTCAGCGGCTTTGCGATACCATTTGACGGCTTCGTTGTAATCTTTTGGAACACCCAGACCGTTCTCATAGTGAAATCCGAGCTGGCATTGGGCGTTGGCATATCCCTGTTCAGCGACTTTTCTGAAACACATGACTGCATTTGCATCATCACCATCCAATTTGTATGAGATTCCCAGATCGTATACAGCCCTTGCATCCCCTTGGCTTGCCCGTTCCAACCGATCCTTTATGTCGAGGGCGTTGGTCGGATTGACAGCGGCGTTCATTTCCCCGTGAGCAAATTTCACAGGGATCCCAAACAGAAGAGCTGCGATTAGCGTAAAGAATATGTTTTTATTCATGACTTCATCGCTCCCGTCATCTTGCCGACGTTTTTCCGCCACGATGTGATGGCTGCCACAATAAGCAAAACAAAGAGAATGGCAAATGGATACCACCGTTCGATATTCACGAATCTAACATGATGCGCGATGCGTTCGATTGCCGGTATGGAACTGACATTGTCCGGCGAGAAGAAAACAAGATACAAAGTTGCAAGCAACATGTAGCCCCACGCCAGCCAGGACCGCCAGAACACGGCACAGGCGGCGATGGGGATCGCCATATATTGATCTGCGATCTGCGGCGAGAAGACGCACACGGCCAGCAGGTAGAACAGAATAAGATGCCTGCAATCGGTCTTCCTCAGGAGCCAGCCGGTAGCGAGCATTGTGACCAGCCACACAAACTTGAAACCGGGAAACACCGGCACCGAGGAGAACAATCGTTCGATCCTGTCTATCGGCACAAACAACGAGACCAGATGGCGATAGAAGCCCGGGAAATCGCATATCGCAGCCGAATAGGAGAAGACGTTGTCGGTGATTCCCAAAAACGCGGCGTCATCGGGGATGAACGGAATGAACATAATGAGGAAAATTATATAAGGGACCGCTGTGATGACGAAACGCTTTCCACAGCCAAATTCCTTTCTAAAAAAGAGCCACATCGGGAAGAAGATAAGAATGTGTTTGGTCGCGAGCGACAAGCCCAATAGAAACGCTCCTGCAAGAAGCGGCATGCGCCCGCTGGTATCAGCCGGATGCTTGAACAGCAGCAATGCGGCGCCAAGGGCCGGCAGTATCGCGACATTGTCGAATTGGGAATGATACCCTGTAATCAAAAACGAGACAGGATTCAGCAGGAAGACGAGTCCGGCCGCAAATGAAAAGTTGTAGGCCAGAAGCATGCCGATAAGAACATCCACATAGGCGAGGAATCCCGCAATAAGAATATGGAACAATCCCAAGCCGTTGCTTCCAAAAGCGTGAAATTGTGTGAACCTGATGACTCCTAGAATCCATGCCCAGACGGGACCATAGTTGTAGCGGCTTGTCTCGGCATAGACCGTCTTGCCCTGTAGAACCAGATCGCCAACGACACGGAAGGAATCCACGTCATAGTTGTTACCCTGCGCGGCGAGAAGCATCTTCAGAACCAGCGACACCATCGCAGCGGTAAACAGGATGGCTGCTTTCGATGCGGTGAGGTTATCCTTTGGATCGTCAATTGTCATGTGTCATCCGAAATACCTCCGAACCTGTGAAATAATTGTAAATTGCGCCGCGTGAGGTCACGCGGCCTACAATTTCATGGCTTTTTAGAGCGCCTTGTAGGCCCGGTCACCAGACCGGGCGATAATTTCACACCTTTTCCGTTACATGTGGCAGCCGCCGATAAGCTGCGGAACCGCACCTTCTCAAGCGCAGCTAAAACATCGTTGTTTCCGGCTTTCCCGTTACGATTCTATCCGCCCATTCGACCCCTTGCATCGCGCTGTGATCCTGATTGCCCACCTCATACTTCCATGCGCCGAAACGCCCGCGGCTTTGTATCCCGACCTCTTCGATGGCGGGCAACAGCTTTGCAAGCGCGGCCTCCCTGCCCAGCGACGGGATCGGATAGCCATATTCAGCTCTGTGACTCCAGACCGAGACCACGTCGGCTTTCGATTGGATCAAACCGGTATTCAGGCAGCCTTGGATCGTAGCATTGACCAGATTCACCTGCTTAACCGGTTTGCACGGCGATTCGCTTGTTTCAGCGATCAGCGACCAGTATTGGTTGCAGCCGGGCACATTATCAGGACTGTAATTCGAGAAAACGGTGACTCTATAGAAAGGGCAATTGCCCTCCGGGAAGTAGATCCAGCATTTTGTGCGAAGCGATTCCGGAGGTCTTCCTTTGAGGCCAAGCCCAACAATGTTTGATGAGGAGCGCAGGAGTTTCCTGCTCGCACCAAGCAGGTTTCTTGACAAAGCCGGACGCAGGGCTGTGCAAAGAATATCAAGAGGCATGGTGCTCAGCAGATGCTCGTAACGATAAGTAACGCCATCAGCCGTCTGAACCTCTTTTTTGGAATGATCAATAGATTTTACCATGGCATTCATGACAATATGATCGTTGCCAATCATTCGGGCGGCATTCTTCCATACCTGCCCTGTGCCGCCGTTACGTGGAAACATGAAAGTTTTGTTCGGCCCCCATGAGATATCGTCGATCTCAAGAAAAACGTTCCTGATGGCTTCCGTCACATCAACCCTTGCCACCCGGTCGCTTATCCAGTTGTGAGCGAGTTCCGCAGGAGGATAAGCCCACACCTTGGAGTTGTACGGGAAGAAGAAAGCTTTGGCGAGGCCCTCACCGAAAGTGGCGACGATCCAGTCACGAAAGTTGGACGGACTTGACGGGTGTTGTGACTTCGATGCCGTGATCAAGCCTCCAAGACACTTCCACATCGTGTCCGCCGGCAGATGGCGGATATTGGATTGGACGGGATAAGGAATCCATCGGCCTTCGATCCATGCCCAGGCTTCTCTCTGGTGGGTCAGCCAATCTTTCTTTTTCAACGCCTTTGCCAGCAGTTTGTCAAAATATTTGTAATGCGAGAAGATGACATGCCCGCCGATGTCCCATGTGAAGCCTTTCGAGTCAACAAAGCTGGCCGCCAATCCGCCGACATGGTCGGATTGTTCCAAGACAAGGAAATCGTCTTGCCCAAGCTCTTTGAGCCTGTATGCGGCGCCCAAGCCCGTCGGGCCGGCGCCGATGATCAAGTATTTGACGATGTTGTTCATGATGCTGCGTTAAGCACCTTGTTTCATGAATTCACTAATGTATGCCGAAAAAGAAACCCGAGCGGACCGCAGATTGACGAATAATGAACAGCAGAATATCGAAGTGAATCCGTTCTCCCATGTGTACTTCGCCATTCATTATTCTGCGATTCGTCAATTTGCGGTTCAGTTGGCATATTGTGCACCAAATGTTAGGCTACCATCCGATTATACTGCGTCCACCTGAACCGTATCAATTCTTTGACGGTTCTCAGGCAAACTTTGATCAGTTTCCAGCGCACGATGGAAATAGAACCGCTTTGCCGCTCGCGATGCGTCACCGGAATGTGCATCAGGGCCTGGCCGTCAGCTGCCGCGAGGATGGAAAGAAAAATATTTGGAGCAAATAAATCAGCAGGCAGGCCACCCAGCAGCGTCTTCATATAATCCGCCCGTATCAGGCGGAAAGGAATATTGAGATCCTTTCCGCGTATATTGAAGGTTATGAAGACCATGAGTCTTAGTATCTTTGTGATGACAAGCCTATGCAAAGGATCGTGTCGTTCGGATCTGAAACCAAGTATGAATTTCGAGTCGTTTCTTTCGTTCCATAGCTTCTGGAAATCCGATGGGGCGAATTGATTATCGGAATCAACCTGAAAGATATAATTTGGGGAGAGTGTCAGCGCATGGCGATAGCCAGTCATTAGCGCAGCGCCATGCCCAGCGTTCTCCTGGTGGATCACTGACAATTCCGGCACTGTCTTTGACATGTCGTCCAATATGGCGCCCGTCGTGTCCCTTGATCCGTCGTCAACAACAACGATTTTAAAGGATGCGCCGAAGAGGGCGCGGAATTCTTTGAGCCAGGCGTCGAGCACCGTCTTGATGCAATCCTGCTCGTTGTAAGCGGGCATGACAATGAGGCACTCGATCTTCGTGCCTGACGCTGTCATCCGGACTTTCCCGATTTCGCGGCTTTATCGCCCACTTCATCGTGCAGAGATGGATCTTTCCCTATCTTCCGCTCAAGTTCCCTCAAACGGGCTTCGAGTATAGCCACTTTCTGCGCGATCTTGTCGCGATCGCACTCCATGGCTGACATGGCAATGGAAAAGTTAAATGCGACAAGCACAAGGAACGTGAAAGCCACGGCGACAACCGCCGTGACATATTGCATTCCTGTCACAGCCCTGAAAAGATTGACGGCGCGCGGGAAAATGGCGCAAAGAAATATCGCCAGCCCGGTCACGACCCACAGCAAAGCGTATCTCTCTTGAAGTTTGGTGCGCCGGATTGATTCAAGCGTGGTCAGGAGCACCAGCAGGCTTATTCCACCCATTATTACACGGATTCTTGCGAAATATTCCGTCGCGGACACGAAATCGACGATCGGTTGTGGAATTATGGAGAAAACCACGCTTACAGCGCCGACAAGCAGCCACAAGGTCGCAGCAAGGAATGTGCAATCGCGTTTCCATAACACGCGAATCGTAAGAATCAATATCAGCACCCCGAAAATGGCAAATGCGCTTCGCGCAGTGACTGCGCTGTCCCAGCCATTCATGAAGTATAACACAGATTCATCGAGCGTATTTGGGTTCATGGGCGGTCTCACACTTTACCCTCCAGATTGGCGCGCGAGAACCGGTGATCGATCGACCTGGCCCGGTCCACAACCAGCGCCAGAAACACCTTGATCACGTAGTAGAGCGTTCCCCACCCTTGTATGGTGGATCGTCCGGCCGTTCGATCGCGGAACGGAACCGACACTTCCATAAACTCGTATCCTTCCCTGCGCATCAATGCCAAAGCTTCCGGCTCCGGATAATCCACGGGATATGAGCGCGAGAAGAAATAGGCGAGCTGGCGGTTCATCATCTGAAAACCGGAGGTCGGATCTGTCACCCGTTTTCGGCAAATTGCAGACAACAACAGCGCAAGAACATTGATCCCGCAATAACGCACGATGTTACTGATGTGAGCGTTTTTTCCGAGAAATCGCGATCCGATGATCAGATCCGCTTCGCCTGTGTTCATCGCTTCCATAAGGGTTGCAATTCCGTCAGGTGAATGCTGACCGTCTCCATCGCACCGGACCACGTAATCGTACCCCTGTTCGTATGCGTAGCGGAATCCGGCCTGCACTGCGCCACCAACACCAAGGTTGCACGGCAGATCAAGCACGTCGGCTCCGCTCTGGCGCGCGACGACAGCTGTCATGTCAACCGAGCCATCGTTGATAACGACAACGGCAAGTTCCGGAACGGTCCGGCGAATCTCACGAATCAGAGAACCTATGCTCTCCTCCTCGTTAAATGCCGGCACTATCACCAATGTGTTCTTGGAATTGGACTCCATTCGCATACGGTCATGCTCCAGTCTTTCGATTGACTATCAGATTGGACACACGGTATCAAGGCGAACTTCAAGAGCGCCAGATTATTGCGCCTTGTCAGACACCCCTTGAGCAATGCACGTCACGATACTATCATATCGTGACTGTATCAGGAATTATTCGTTTGTGATAACATCCGACCGTATTTGGAGAAACATCATGAGAATAGATTCGTTGACGATTATGTTGCTGATCTCGATTGCGGCCACTGTCCATGCGGAGTCGTTTTTTCTTGTGGACCGGGATTCCGGAAAGAGATACGGACCCTTTGAATTTAAACCCGGCGCGGTTGTCGCCATGGACAAGAAAGTCTTCGTCATCCGGAAACCCGATGATGAGGGAGACGCGAGAGGAATGGCCGTCGAAGCCAGGATGCTGGCGATAAAGATTCCACAACTCGATCTGCGCCAAGCGCGCATACGTGAAGCCATTGATTTCATCAGGCAGGCAAGTATTGATTTCGACGATCCCAAAAAGTCTCAGAACGAAAGGGGGATCAATCTCATCCTAAACTTGCAGGGACTCGACGAGTCAAAAGTGGCGTCTATCACCTTCTCGGCGCACAACATCGCTGTTCTGGAAGCGCTCAACGCCATTACATCGTCTGCCTGCTTGCAGTACAGAATTGACGGCGCAATAGTGTTTATCGAACCGAAAAAGACGCAAATAAAGGGGCAATAACTTAACGATTATTTCAGCGCGTTATAAAAGGTCGTTGCAATCACTTGATTTCCAGCGTCCGTGGGATGAAGTCCATCGTAAATGATTAGGTCCGGGTTGTTTCCAAACGCCGTCCACAGATCGGCCACGGCGATCCCCTCCCGGTCGGCCAGCTTGATGATTTCCGGATTGAGTTGCTCGACACCACCCTCAAAAATGGCGTGCCCGAGAGACATCGGCATTACTGTTCCGACAACTGGAATGGTATTGTTGTTTTTTGCGGCTTCGATCATGATCTGAAGATTCTGGATTGTGGTATTGGTGTCGAACGAGTGAATGACGTCGTTCGCTCCGAATAGGATCAACACATAGCCGGGCTTGTAATCCGCAAGCGAGGTGCCAACGACATCTATCCCGCTTATAGTCGTGTCGCCGCCATAGCCCTGATTTATTACTGTCTTGCCAAGCATTGACGCCAGAATGACCGGATAACCGCCAGGAGTAACGCCGACTTCATCGCCCTCCGTTATACTGTCGCCGCAAGCGACGTACAGATTCGGATCGTTACTCCCAAAGTCATGAGGCGGAGTGCTGTTGTTATTTTCACATCCTGCAAGGATGAAAATCAAGCAAACCACCAGCATGCGCCTATCGAAGCCTCTTAGCATATTGTCTCCTTGAGATTAGCGGGGTGTCTTATAAGACACAATCACATGAGCGCCTTGATGCAACTCATACTTATTTAAGATCTACGTTCACAAGACAAAAATACAGTCCCGCCACATCATTTTCCGGTCGCATCTGCATCCTAATGACGAGAAAACAGACTTCGGCGGCACTGGAAGCATGAATCCGAAAACTTCAAGTCCAATCATGGTTCTGTGCAGGCATGGTAAATGCTCTGTTAGTATCGACGTGAAAAACGGGTTCCACCAGCAAACCAATTATAGAGATAATACAATGAAATCGAACTGTTTGCAGTTGATACGAGAAAAACACAAAGCATCGAATACTTCGGGATTCCCAAAACGCGTGGCGTCTGGTTTCGCAATCTTGATAAGCATCGCCTTTGGACTTCTGACCATGAGCCCTTTGATCGCAAAGGGTCAGGTTGTGGCTGGCTATTATGCTGAATGGACGGCCTCTGAATATCCGCCGTCTGCAATAAAGATGGAGAACCTGACGCACATAATGCATGCTTTTGCCTGGCCCAACGCCGACGGAAGCATCTCGTATCCGGACGGCTTTCTTTCGATAGTGCCTGATCTCACCCAACGCGCACACGCAGCCGGGAAAAAAGTCCTCATATCTATGGGCGGTTACGACGACTCTCTATATTTTTCGCCGATGGCTGCAGATCCCGCGGCTCGCTCCGCTTTTATCCTGAATCTCACCGCTTTTTGTCTCACCAATCACTACGATGGTGCCGATTTCGATTGGGAATATCCGGACAGCTACACCGACAGGACGAATCTGACCCTCTTGGTACAGGGACTGCGTGCACACTGGAACCAGGTTGCTCCGACGTTGATGCTCACGATGACGATTGATCCAACCGACTGGTGGGGAGAATACTACGATGTCGAAACGCTCAACCCTTTGTTGAACTGGATCGGGGTGATGACCTACGACTACTATGGTTCATGGTATTGCATGACCGGTCATAATTCGCCTCTATACTCGAATCCGTTGGATCCTATGGATGCAGGTTCAGTTGATGAAAGCATCCGGCAGTATTTCCATGACCAGCGCGGCGTTCCATGGAACAAGATGGTTTCCGGGATACCGTTTTACGGCACAATATTCACCGGAACGACGCGACTTTACGCGTCCGCCGGTGGTGGCGATCAATATTGTTATAGTTATCTGGATACGCTCAATTATACCTATAATTGGGACAACGTTTCACAGGTCCCATATCTCACATGCCCAAATAATGGTGGTTTTTTCGTCACTCTTGACGACGCAACTTCCGTGGGACTGAAATGCCAATATGCGAAGTCCAACGGTTTGGCAGGCGTCATGATTTGGGAAATCAGCGGGGATGTGTTGAGTCCCGGCATACAGCCATTGTTGACCGCTGTCGGCTCCACAATGCTGGTGTCTACACCTCCGCCTCCTCCGCCAGTGATCTGCCCGACCAACAATTATCCGTCAAGCGAGATCAATATTGCTGGAACCGTTTCTGGATCGTTGACCGCCCTGCTTTCGTCAGACAATGTCTATGAATCCGTCAAAGAAGTGTTGTCGCCAGGAACAGCCAGGAAGAGCTATTCGTATCTGGATCATGTCTGGGTCATAAACGTGACGGGTGGAACGAACGTGACATTCCGTGTCGAAGCTTACCATACCGCCAATCGGGAAGGCGACAACTTCGCGTTTTCATATTCAACCAATAGTATCGCTTACAAGTCCATGCTGACTGTGACAAAGACAGCCGACAACAACGCGGCTCAATCGTTCACTCTTCCCGCGACATTGAAGGGAACGATATACATCCAAGTAGTCGACACCAATCGAACGCCTGGCAACAAGTCGCTGGATACTCTCTATGTGGATCGCATGTACATCCAATCCATTCCATAACAAGCCACACATGACGCGCAACTGGACTCACACTCCGAGTCACGCCGTGTCACGTGCTGTCAATGTGATCAAACATGGTGATGTGGATATGAGTCCTGCAAACCTTGATCAAAGTCACAGTCTGGCAATTGCTGTAAAGAACGGATATGACTCAGCTCTTTCGCCAGACCGGCTTCGCTGTAACCTTCGTCCCTCGAATGATTCAACCACGCCAGGAGGTCCTGTAAAGAACACTTCCATACCGGCAAATCCGGCCGATGTTTTCCATGAAGTCGCAGACTCTGTGAAACGCGGAGCGGAAATCTTTTACGCTTGCATGCTTCAGTTTTTTCACGTCTCGCAGATAGTCCAGGTATCCCTCAATCCAAGGATCAAGGCGCAACTTCTGCGTCATATTGCCATCCTCCTGTCGTTCGACGAGGCGCGAGTCTCATTGAGAAAATCATTTATCGGATGCTTCTTAATGGTTTCTGTTCGCTCCCCGCTGGTGACATCCATATAACGCATGGTGGTCTGAATCTCCGCATGACCCAGTATCTTTTGAGCTTTCGGTATCTTCACTCCACTTTCCAGAAGATCTCTGACGCATGAATGTCGAAACTGGTGAAGGCTGACGAAAGGAATCCCCGCCGCCTTGGAGCAGACCTGAACAACCTTGCTGATTGCAGTGGCGCTCATTCTGTTGCCTCGTCTGTCAATCAGGAATG
>CAZASC010000052.1:0-22871 GCA_964487695.1 uncultured Victivallales bacterium | reverse complement strand
CAATGTTATGAAATCCGTCCGCACTCAGGTAGATGGATTGATCGGACGTTTACGCAAGAACCGGCACTTTCGATGGATTGTCAACATTCACGATCAGGATGGCACCCCGATGGCCTTCGTATTCCGTGAAGTAGACTGCTTCGGGTTTGGTTTCTTCGAGAACCCGTTGGATCTTCTGCCCCACTGATCCATCTTTTACGGCAGCATTGAACTTACAGTGCGGTATTTTGACTTGCATGAGCATTCTCATTGTTGACTCCCTTGTGTGTTGAACTATTTATCCGTTTGACAGTTCGCGACTGTCGAGTTGCGCCATGTGACTAACTTCAGGATATGGCAATCCACTTCGCCAAACCGCCCTTTCTGCCAGTACATTGCACGCCCAGTAGCAGAATACCTATCGGGATAAACCATGATTGAGCGCATCGTAAAACCCTATGCGGTGGTGGTGTAAAACGTGTTTCGCAGGCAGGGGCAGCCGTCTTGACATCGACAATAAGTATTGTACTATGCACACGTTAGATGCCAATTCGATTCGACGCTTGGTGTCAGGGGGACGCCAAATTCCCGCGTGAGAGATATAGACATGAACAATGGCGATATATCCGGCGATCAGACGGGCAAGGACGCTCTCTCCGATGCGCTTTCAACATATCGAAGAATAACTTCACGTTTCGATAGTGGCGCCAAAGCGTCTGTTTCCACACAGGTTGGTGTCGAACTTCCGTTGCTCGATATTCTCAAGCTGATACCGGATAAATATCTGGGACAGAATCGAGCCGGCACCGCCGGCAAGACCGCGTTTATTCCGATTCCAAATTTACTTGAACAACTGCGCAAGGGCAAAGTCGTTCTCCCCATGCACGAATTGGCCGCATGTATTCCCGCCGCAATGTTGGAAGCACAGGCATTTGAAGACAAATCCGTTGTTGCGCTTCCTCTCGCGAGTGTTGTCAACGCCATGGATTCATCCCTGCTGGAACAGGGCGATACCGCAAAAGAAAAGGATTACGATCTGGCCAACCTGCCGGATCCATTCAGGAAAGCGGAATCCGGTCTTCCAGAAGAAGTCAGAGCTCCGTCCGAACAGGTTGTTCCTGAACTTGCGCCTGTGCCTGAAGCTCCTGTAATTCCAGAATTACCGATCGAGCAGCCTTCACCGCCTGTGCACGTTGATGTCGAGCCAGTGCACACGACCGAACAAGTTCCAGTCAAACCTGTTGACAATTCCGCCGCAATTCCGCCTATGCCTGAACCCGAGCCTGAATCGCTGGAGACAGCGCCGATCCACATTGACATGGCTCCCCCGCTTCCGACCGTCGAGGAGATCGAGGCTGAAACCGAAAATAAAGAATTACAGCCTCCATCAGAACCGATCATTGCAACGATTACGCCACATGCATCCGCATCGGAGGAGACGCTACCCGGACCTGCTGTCGAGGTCGCAGCCGAACGTGTTGAGGAAATTGAAGAACCTTGGATCGAGGCGCTTGCGCCGCCGGCAGGTGTCAATGTAAACAGCGCCACGGTCGAGCAATTGGTCACGGTCGAGGGGCTTGCACTGGTGGTGGCAAAGAAGATCGTGGAATACAGGCAAGCTAATGGTCCGTTCAAGAGCATTTTCTCGCTCTGCGACGTGCCAGGGGTGACGAAGAAGCTTTTTAAGATCGTTACCGGCATGCCATACAGCGCAAAAAGACATCATCGTGGTCGTAAACTTGTCAGGCTGCTGAACATTCCCATGTCGAAAATTTCCCACATGCCTTCGATCGCCCAGGCTGTCGGTATGATACCGGGGATCTCCGGATGCGTGATTTCAGACAAGGAAGGGCTCGTTATAACGGCGAGTCAGGCCGGATCGCTCGCCGAGGCGATTGGGGCTGTTGCTCATGAAATAACCTCGCATATGCGCAAGAGTATGGAAATGACGGGAGCCCAGGGCGTTGATTCCGTCTCCATATCAATCAAGCGGCAGATGTTCACCTTGATTTGCAGCGGAGAAATCTACATTACCGTTGTGCACGATTCGTACAGGATTACCGGCGCCAAGCTGGCGCTCATTTGCAATGTCGCGGCGGAACTTGAATGGGTGCTTAGTCGGAGGCTCTACATAGGAGCCTGATTTTTAGGACCAGACATTATGGCTCGCATACTACTAGTAGACGATGAAGGCAGCATGCTGAAAGTTCTCAGCTCGCTGTTGCAAGTTGTGGGGCATCACGAGGTGTTGTCCACTCAAGATGGGGTGGAAGCATCCCAGCTCATAAAGACGCAGGAATTCGACCTCATGATCACGGACGTCAGGATGTCCCCCATGAACGGAATGCAGTTGCTCAAGCTGGCACATGACAGCTGTCCCAACATGGTGGTGATTCTCGTTACGGCTTTCACTTCGATCGAGACGGCGCTGGAGGCGCACGATCTTGGCGCGTTCGATTATGTTCCGAAACCTTTCAAGATAGATGAGTTGCTTGAGACGGTCACCATGGCCATGAAGTACAAGGAAGAACGTACCGAACGTTCCGGCGCCGATATTCAAATCAAAGTCGAGTATTGCATGGACAAAATCGTCGGCAAGAGTCCCTCGATACGGGCCGTCTGCAGCATGATAGAACGAATAGCTCCGGCAGACATGCCGGTTTTGCTGTCAGGGCTGAAAGGCGTTGGCAAGAGCCTGATTGCCGAAACCATACACAATCGCAGCTCCAGAAAAGGTAAGAAGTTCACTTCGGTGAACTGCAGGGAGCTTTCCAAAACTGCGCTGGAAACCGAATTGTTCCGCTCGGACGGAGCTCTTGAATCCGCTTCAAGGGGATCGATTCTCCTGGAGGAAGTTGACAGCATGTCATCAGCAACCCAGGCAAAACTGCTGGCGGTGATGAAGGAGAAGAAGCTCAAAAAGGCCGGCTCAGGCGAAGAGATTCCTGTGAACGTCAGGATCCTCGCTTCAACAGCGAAGGACCTCGGCGAGTTGACCCGAAAAGGCCTGTTCATGCCGGATTTGTATCGCATGATAAGCGGAATCCACCTGGAAATACCTCCGCTTCGTGACCGCCCGGAGGATATTCTTCCGCTGACGTGCGAATTTATCAATGCTGCAACCCACGCAGGAAGCATCCCTCCAAAACTGGCGCCTGAAGTCTGTGCAATGTTCACTTCTTATTCGTGGCCCGGAAATGCCGACGAACTCAAGGCGATGATCAAAGGCGTTCTCCCCTCTCTTAAGGATAAGGAGAACGTGATCAAGGCCGATTTCCTGTCGGACGAGATCAGGGTTGCCGTCAAAAATGTCCGTTCAACAGCTGCCACTTTCAAGAACGATTCTTTCAAGGGCAAGAACCTTATGAAGTTCGTCCGGAAGAAGAGGAAGGAACAGCTGCAGAAGGTCGTTGAAGAATCAGGGGGCGATAGAAGGAAGGCTGCGATGGCACTAAATATAAGTGTGGCTGACTTGAGCCGTGAGCTCGATGAATCTTAGAAGTTGCAGGCCGGTGCACGCGCGTCAGACTTCTTGGGTGCGTCCTTCATCAGCGAGCCGCGCGCCTTCCATAAGCAGCGACATTGTGGAAACCTTGATCGTCCGGGCCGGAAATTGCGAGCACTGCTTCGTGTTGAATTCCCCCTTTTGCCACAGCATAAGATTGTAAAAGGCTTCCTCGCCCTGCTTGTCGCCGACAAGGGCGTGGATTACCTCTCCGTTCTGTATGAATACGTGCCCAGCCTGGCCTTCGCCGTTGAGAAGTATTTCCAGGTTCTTGTTCCCCGCGCAGACGATCTGGATCATATCCGTAAAACTCATGTCTTCCAGTGATCCTCGCACGCCGGTTTTCACCGAAAGGCTGTGCGGCCCCACGGTCAGTTTTTGGATTTTAAGAAAAAGCAATTCAAGATTGACCGGCTTGATCATGAAATCGTCAGCGCCAGCTCTGAGGAATTCCGCGGCGAACCTCTCCATTTGTAGCGACATGATGGCTAGGAACGGAATCTTGGCTGTAGCGGAATCATGTTTGACTCCCTGACAGAACTTGAGGCCGGTTCCGTCAGGCAGATCAACCTCCGCGATTATCAAGTCGGGCCGCGAACTGGAGATGAATTCCTTTGCGGTTTCGGCGCTGGGCACAACATGCACTTCGTACCCGTCGTTTGTAAGTGGAGGCGCCATGCAGGCTGTCGAGAGCTCGACCGGGTCAACTATCAGAATCCTCCCGGCTGCATGGCCTACGCTTTCAAGGAATTCCTCGTCCATCAGCAGTTGCAGGAAAAGTTCAAGTAATCCCTGATATTCCGGCGGACATGACCATGCCAGCCGCAGATTCCTGCGCGTTAGATTGACATCTTTGCAGGCCGATGGATCGCGTTTCTTCATGTCCTGGTAGCAGCGCACGAGACTGAGGATCAGACTCTCTGGCGATGGTTTATCGCCGGGGAAAAGCACTTTTTCCACGTGATATGGAGTCATGAATTGCTTCACGATCTGCGGCCTTGTCTCGATGCCCGACAACCACGAGGCTATCGCAATTCGATCGACTTCCAGCGGCAGCATATTGAGACGCGCCGCCAGAAGCTGTCCGTAACGAACACGTTCACGGACTCCTGCGAGTTCGTCCGGATTCGTTTCCAGGCAGACCGATACAAGGAGCGCCGCTGCGCTGGTCAGCGAGCGGCCCATGTCTTCACGGGTAAATTGTAAATCTCTTTCACGCCCCGCCGGTTGAGATGCTGATTGAGTTTGTGTTCTGCCGTCCTGCGCCGCTGCCGGCGGTTTGGCTTCGGCTGTCCGCAAGGCGGAAAGTTTCAAGGGCTTGTCAGGCTCGCCGGGTTTTGACGCCTGTGTTTGCTGCGGCGCTGCGGATTGACCCGCAGGCTGCGGCTTTGCAAGCAGCGCTTCGACGGCCTTCTCGATCTCAATCTCCGACGCGATGACAAATGCCAGCGTATATGGCTGCATCAACAATTGGAAAATATGTTCCATTTGTGGAATCTGATCTGGATTGTACACCGCAAGCGTCAAAACGTGCTGGTCTGTGTCGTAATCGGCAGGAAACACTTTCCAGCGTGTCATGCATTGCGCGGAGAGTATGTTCTTCAATTGATCGGGAATGGGTCGCGCCAGCAATGGAATGTAAGGCAATTGGTGGACATGCGAAAGGCATCGGCCGAGGTCAGCAGGCTTGACCACGTCGAGGGAAAGAAGTGCCCTCTGGAACGGCACATTTTGCTTTGCCGCGTACGACTCGGTTCTCGCAACCTGCTCCCTGCTGATAACCTTCATCTGAACCAGACAGGCCTTTATTTGTCCATCCAGATCGTCCATCTCTTGTGTCCTTTTTCGCCGCTATTCTCCCGCAGTTGGCCTCCAAAAACAAGCCGCAATTGCAACCCGTGAAAACTTATTCTGGCGAATGCGAATTATCTGCTTTGCTGTCGGGCTGGTGCCGTGTAGTTTCCTGTCGTCGCTGAAGAAGGAGACATCTGAAATTGAGCATAATCAAACAATTTACGGGTAGGGAAGCCAGCCCGTTCATCCAGTTCGTAAAATACGGGCTTTCGGGCGGTCTCGCCACTGCCACGCATATAATTGTTTTTCATCTTGCAGCGTGGAAACTCTTTCCGGCGCTCCAGCATAACGATGCCTTCGTTCGTCTGTTTCATTTGTCCGTGCAGACCATTAGCGATGCAGTGCGCTGCCGTAATGCGATGATTGACAACGGCGTGGCATTCATTTTTTCAAACTTTGTAGCCTATGTGCTGAATGTGCTTTGGGTCTTCAAACCGGGGCGGCACCACTGGATCGTCGAAATAGGCCTGTTCTATCTTGTCTCGGGCGTCAGCATTGTCATCGGTACTTCGATCATGGGATTCTTGATCAGCCATTATTCAATGGTCACTACCGTGGCTTTTCTCGCCAACCTGGTCACAGCCCTGCTGATCAATTTTGCGATGCGCAAATTCGTGATCTTCAAAGGCTGACGAATCGCAAGGTCACCACTCATGTTGAGTACGACAGCGAGAACGATTGACGACAATGCAGAGTCACGAGTTGTAGGAGCGGGTTTATCCCGCGATGACCCATCGAAATGCTTTGATTTACAGGTCGCGGCATAAAGCCGCTCCTACAGGTGGAGACGTTGCACGGGCGCGATTGAAGTTCCGGGATGTCCAATTCTTTCCCGGCACTTTGTCATTCGGAACTCATTATTCGTCAATCTGCTGTTCGTCGGCCACGACGAAGCGTGGCCCTCCCGTGGGCAGTCCTTATCTTGCGATAATGAATGCGACAGGAAAGCACCTACGAGGGCGCGTCGCCTTTTAACGTGCGGGTAGTCCTACTGCGAAGAGCTCATCGGTCTTCTGTGTGACCGACAAGCCGATGCGTTTCAACTTGCGAATCTCGTACAGGCCCGAATCGCGCTCCGGGCCGGAGATGGGCACATGGCAATAGACTTTGAGACAGGGCGGCACATATTTTCGCTCCTCTTTAAGGTAGATCATTCCCTGCCGGTTCAGGTACTCGGAGATGCCACGGGCGTTGAAGTCGTTCATCAGATAAATATTGTGCTCCTTCTCCATTCCTTCGCCGATGAGGAAGTACCAGAAATACTCCGAATAGTCATAATCGGACGAAATGATCAATGCATCCGATTTAACGTCTCTTAGCGCCTTCTCGATTCTGGCCTGGGTTTCAGTGTCTCCGCGTTCCGACACAGTGGAAAAATTAGCTACTGCCATTTTGATTGGCACAAGCAGCATGATACACCATAGAGCCGCCGGTATAAAGTTGATCCGCCGTGAGCTGACATCGTTCAGGCCGACTGCAAGGCACACGGCCAGAATCAGGAAAGTCGGGATGAAGTATACCTCGATGTCGAATATCCAGTAGTTCATGGCCCAGAAGGCGTTCACAAAAGAATAGACAAGCAGGAAGACCGCCTTCCGCCAGTCTCGCGCGAGCATCACGATTCCCCATACGACGAACAGCAGGAGCGCCTGGAACTGGGCCAGGACAAGCGACATAAACATTGGGCCGTGTTGCCGCAGCGCTTTCGAAATCGGGAAGGCGAACATGTCTTCATGGAATTGCGCTCCTTGTATATACCAGAAAAATTCCTTTAAGTTTGGAGTCGCCATCTCAAGATATGGAGTGTCGGGACTGTAATATCGCCAGAAGACATAGGTATACTGAAGGATGCCCAGCGTAATAAAAGCCAGCACCACCGCGATCATCCGTAAGTTGAACACAATCCGCCGGTCTGTGGCGAATACGATAAAGGCAAATGACGGGAGCATCATGACCGACGTCATATGGTTGCCGAAGGCGAGCGAGTACACGGCGCAGGCCGCAAGGAGATAACGATTTTCGCGCAGTATATTGCCGGCATTACCGGCATGCGGCGACTCTGTGCCGCATTCCTGATTACCATCTTCTTGAGAAGGTTTCTCGCCAAGCCGCCAAGAACGCAAAGGTGTGAACTTTGCGGGCTTTGCGCCTTTGCGAGAGACCTCTGTCGTGTTCTCGCTCTGCCGATCAGCGCGATCATTTGTCCATTTGAGCAGGAACAAGATCGTCAAAGACATCAGGAACGAATGCAGTGTGTACACCTCGGCCTCCAGCGCCTGGCTCCAGAATACCGGGCCCACGGCGAAGACGGCGGCAGCCGTGAAAGATGCGAGAGGCGAGGAGTTCAGCACACGGCATATCAGGTAGAGCACGACGAGCGTTGCCGTCGCGAAGACAGCGGACATGAGGTTGGCTCGATACGCGAATGAACCTATCGCAACCAGACGCCCGAATACGTGGTTCAAAGTGATGTAAAGTGGGTAACCCGTTGCGTGTGGCGTGCCGAGCACCTTCCCAACGAATTGGAATTTACCCGAGTCGCCCGACCCGCCGACGCCGGGAAGCAGAGTCGCCACGTAAAGCGCGCCGCTTAGCAAAATTAGCGCCGCCATCCAAGCCGCATCCCTGATTTTAATCATGACGCCGTCCAAAAATGAGCAGTTCAAAATACCGGTAAATCTGTGCGCTTTTGCATCGGCAAAGATGCTCGCTCCGTACGACAAATTCGCGGTGACAAAATTGTAAGGCCGGCTTTTACTGTTTCCGCATATGCAAAGCAACCAGAAGTTGATTCCGCTGAAAACCCTCGGGTGACCACGGAATAAAAAAATGCCAGGGCTACGCCTGTACCCGCGGTCCGTGACCGCGGACTCCGGGTTATTCAGCAGAAAAGGAAGTTCTAACGGAAACAAAACTTGCCCGATTTTCGCAGAGAGGTTATCTTGTGCCTCTTTCCTTGAGACAATATGTTAAGAAATTTCATCCATAGAATCACGCCAGCGTTGATCGTTCGCGAGGCGAAGGAGACAGGGCGGCCGCCTTCGGAAAATGAACAACGCCTGGCCGAAATCTGTGCCCTGAATTCCTCGGAGGTCCTTAAGCGGCTCGCAACAACCGATCGGGGGTTGAACGCAGCTGATGTTGAAAGGCTCGCCGTTGAATTTGGCCCCAACGTAATTGGAACGAACCGGCGCGAGAGCGCCCTGATGGACTTTCTCAGAAGATTCCGCAACCCACTTGTGATCCAGTTGCTCGTCATCGCGACAGTTTCCATGGTGATGCGCGATGTCCCTTCGACCGTCGTCGTTGGTGGTATGCTTTTGTTGAGCGTGGTGCTGGCGCATGTGCAGGAGTTGCGTTCAAGCAAGGCGGTGGAGAAGTTGCGGGAGCTGGTGCGGGCGCGCGTCATCGTTCTGCGAGATGGCGCGGAAGCGGAGGTGGATTTTCACGAGATCGTGCCCGGCGACGTGGTGATTCTTCACGCTGGTTCGATCATTCCGGCGGATTTACGACTCATAAGTGCCAAGGATTTCTACGTTACCCAGGCCGCGCTGACCGGCGAATCCATGCCGGTTGAGAAGACTTTCGAACCGTCCGTTGGCGCGACGCGCGGCGTGATTGAACTGACCAACGCATGTTTCCAGGGGACCAATGTGCTTAGCGGAACAGCCAGGGGCGTCGTTGTTCTCACCGGCAACCGGACCTACTTTGGCGCGATATCCGAACGCCTCTCCGAACAAGCCATCACAACCAGTTTCGATCGCGGAATCAAATCGTTCACCTGGCTGATGATGCGTTTCATGCTGGTCATGGTGAGTCTCGTGTTTTTGATTGTCGGACTCACAAAAGGCAACTGGATTGAAGCGTTACTTTTCGGTCTCTCCGTTGCGGTGGGGCTGACGCCTGAAATGCTGCCGATGATAGTAACGGTCAATCTTTCCAAAGGCGCGATGGCGATGTCGCGCCGCAAGGTGATAGTGAAGCGGCTCAACGCCATCCAGAATCTGGGCGCAATGGATGTGCTTTGTTCGGACAAGACCGGAACGCTGACACAGGACAGGGTCGTGCTTGAGAAGCACGTTGATGTCACAAATCGTCAAAGCGACGATGTCCTGCGCTACGCCTACATGAACAGCTTCTATCAAACGGGCCTGCGCAACCTGCTTGATCACGCGGTACTTGCGCATTCTGATCTGGACGTGGAGCGGACTTGCAAGAAGGTGGACGAGATACCATTCGATTTCCAGCGCAGGCGTATGTCCGTCATCATCGAATCCGAAGACATGCACGTGCTAATCTGCAAAGGCGCAGTGGATGAGGTGTACAGAACGTGCGACAGGTATCAGGTTGATGACGAGATCAATCCTCTTATTGACGTGATCCGGAACGATTTGTTCGAGGAATACGAAACCTTGAGCGCGGACGGGTATCGCGTGCTGGCCATCGCTTACAAGGAATTTCCGAAAGACAAGCGCGTGTTCTCGGCGGCTGACGAGAGCGGCCTGATTCTGTTGGGTTATACCGCCTTCTTCGATCCGCCGAAAGACACGGCAGTTCAGGCCATCAAGCGGCTTAACGCGGCAGGCGTGACCGTGAAGATTCTTACGGGAGACAACCCGCTTGTCACTCGCAAGGTCTGTTGCGACGTGGGGATGGAGCCGGGTGAAATCATTACGGGCGATAAATTGGTGGGAATCGACAAGGAACGATTGGGAGACCTGGCGGAACGCGGAACTGTGTTTGCGCAGCTCTCCCCGAATCAAAAAGAAGAAATCATAATGGCGCTGCAACGCCGCGGCCATGTGGTCGGGCATATGGGCGATGGCATCAATGATGCGCCGTCGCTGAAGACGGCCGATGTGGGAATTTCCGTGGACACGGCCGTGGATGTCGCCAAGGAATCGGCAGATATCGTCCTTCTGGAAAAGAACCTGCTGGTGCTTGAGGATGGCATCATGGAAGGTCGCCGGGTCTTCAACAACATCATCAAGTATATCCGCATGGGCGCGAGTTCTAATTTCGGTAATATGTTCAGCGTCGTTGGCGCCAGTTACTTTCTGCCGTTCCTGCCGATGAACCCTATCCAGATTCTGATGAACAATCTACTTTACGATTTTTCCCAGACGGCAATTCCACTGGACAATGTGGATAAGGAATTTTTACTCAAGCCGAGAAAATGGAACATCGAAAATGTCCGGAATTTCATGATGTTTATCGGGCCCATAAGTTCCATCTTCGATTACGCGACGTTTGCCCTGATGTGGTTCTTCTTCTCCTGCCGGAAATTTGTCGATCCGGCGCCGGGCGTCAGCGTGGAGCCGTATCTCGCGAAATTGTTCCATTCCGGATGGTTTGTCGAATCGCTGGTTACTCAAACGTTGATCGTGCATATCATCCGCACACGCAAGATCCCTTTTATCGAGAGCAGGCCCAGTGCGGCACTCCTGGGGACGACATTGCTCGTCGTCGCGGCAGGCGCATGGTTGCCTTATTCACCGTTAGCTAACTGGCTTGGGTTCGTGCCACTGCCTTTCTCTTATTGGGTCTGGCTCACAGGTTTCATGTTGATATATGCGATCCTGACGCATAATGTGAAAGTCTGGTTCCATAATCGCTACGGAGTTGATTGACATGAAAGCGTTGCTTGCGGCATTGGAAGAAGGTCGTCTGATCGAGCTGACCGGTACGAACAAAAGCGAGGCCCTGCATATTCTTGCAACGCTGGTCGAGGCCATTCCCGGTTTGCGGGCCGGAACGCAGGTTGTCGAATCCATTCTGGCCAGGGAACAGGCCGCGAACACGGCGCTTGGCCGCGGCTGGGCCTGCCCGCACGCGCATGCGCCGGGCGAAGGCGAGGTGTTGTGCGCAGTTGGTTGGAACCCGGCTGGAATAGAATACGGCGCACCTGATGGAAAACCGGTGCGGATTGTGGTCATGTATTTCGTGCCGGATTCCCAGAAGAACACGTACTTGCGAGAAATATCCGGGCTGGCCAGGGCGTTGCAGAAGAAGGAAAGTTTCCCAGAGCTGGAGCAGGCAAAAGATCTGAACGAAATCAGGCTTCGGCTGCTTGACATGATAGCTTCCATGCTGGAAGCCGACAGCACTGGCGCGCGTGCGCGCATGGTGCAGATCGAAGCGCGCCAGGCTGCCGCAGGCGTTTCGCTTGTGGGCTCATGGCAATCGCGGCTCGTTTCCGTGTCAGTGCTAGTGGTGCCGGGCCGCGCTGCGGCCGTGCTGACGCAGGACCTCAAGCTCGTAAGTTTGCTGGAACAGAATGCCGAACTTCCGGCGCAGCTTGCGAAACAGGACGATTTCGAAATTGCCGGACATCGGATTATCAAACGAACGGCGGCGCTGTATCAGCCTGACAGGATGCTGTACGATTGCTTGGTGCTGAAACCTGAACAAACCGCCAACGTCAAAACGTAAGGGCAATTCTTCGTCCTGCGCGCCATGCCATAGTTACTTTCGCTGATTCCCCTGCGATTATCGTATCTTTTTCTCGTTTTCGTAGCCGTGCCTGATACCCCTGCATCCCGCGTGTCTTGTCAGACTTGGATACGTTCATGTCAATCTGGCAACCAACGGGCCCGTAACGGGTGTGGCAGACTTTGACAAATGTGGCGAAATAGCGGATAATATCTCCAGTGGAAGCGAGTTCACAGTAATCTGATTGATGTCGAGTGGAAGTGAAGGCGTAAAATGCTGAACAAAGGAATATATTTATCACGCGATGTCGTTGTGGGCGTGATGCTTATGATAGTCCTTGCCGTTTGTGGCGTGGGCACTTCACCAGCTGTGGACTGGCCCTGCGCTCGCGGGACCAATCAGGACGGGGCTACAACTGAGACGATAGGGAGTTGGCCGCCGAAGGAGCTTTGGCGGGCGAGCATCGGACAGGGTTTTTCCCAAGTAGTCGTGAGTCAGGGCAAAGTCTATACAATGGGTTGGTCTAACGGTTTGGATCAGATCTATTGCTTCAGCGAGATGTCTACCGGCACCAATCCTCCCGTCTTGTGGCAGGCGTCGTATCCGGCCAGAGGGCACGGCGTTGACGGCGACTATGGCACTCGCTCCACGCCGACAGTGGATGGAAATCAGGTGTACACTTTCAGTTGCGACGGACTTCTTAACTGCTTCGATACGGCAACTGGACACACGAACTGGAGCATGTTGGTGAACGTCGGCGGAGATCCTGGTTGGGGCTTTTGCGGCTCGCCACTCGTTGAGGGCAGCAATGTGATCGTCAACGCCGGCGGCTGGGGCGTTGCAGTGGATAAATCAGGTACTCGTACGAATTGGACCAGCACAGGCGTGGCAGGATACGGCGCGCCGTATGCGGTCACCATTGGCACGCAGCGAACTGTTGTGGTTTTTTCTCAATCCGGATGCTCCGGAGTCGATCCTGTCACAGGCACACCGCTCTGGTGGTTTTACAGCGCCGGAAGTTTCGATCCCGGTGCGATCGCTCCAATCGTATACAGCAACAAACTGTGGAGCGCCCAGAGCTACGGCCCTGGAACAGTTTTAAACATCGGCAGCGGGCAGTTGCAGACGAATAATCTGCCCGGAAATTGGCAGACAAACTTGTTTAGCGGGGATAACGGTGGCATTTTTTACAATGGCTATCTCTATGTTTCTTCCTATGTGGTCGAGAACTGGATTCCGGATACCAATGGCGTTTTTCAATCTTACTATTTCGGCGGCTTCCAGTGCGTTGACTTTGCAACCGGAATTACGCAGTGGATTTCGCCTAATTGCGAGCTTGACGACTGGTCGTCTGTCATACGTGCAGGGGATCAGCTCGTGATTATGTCCGGCAGCGATCAGGGCCACTCGAATGGCAATCTTATCGTGGTGCAGGCAACGCCGGCCGGTTATCAGGAATTATATCGTACCAACGGCATATTGCCCGGTGAAACCTGGACATCTCCGACGCTCGCCAATGGCAGGCTTTATGTTCGCAACAACATCACAAATGCCAATACCCCGGCAACTCTCATTTGCTACGATGTCAGCGCCGCTCCAGGCAACATCCCTCCGTCGGCCTGGATTCAGCAATATTTTCCCGGAACGGCAACAAACAGTTACGCCAGTCTCGCCGCGAGCGACACAGACGGCAATGGCATGACGGTGTGGCAGGATTACCTGGCGGGAACGGACCCGACGAACAGCAACAGTTGTCTGCAAGTGGGGATTGCAATATCCAACGGCAACATTATGGTGACATATCCCACTTTGGCAGTTGCAACCGGTATGGGATACACGGCAAGCGCGAGGTATTACGGCCTGGAATTCGCAACCAGCCTGATCAATACAGTCTGGGAACCGGTTCCTGGCGCAACGAATATTCTTGGAAACAACAACCCAGCCGCATACACGAACGCCAGTCCAACTGGTATTGTTTTTTATCGTGTCAAAGCGAGCTTGCAATAAAGATGGCGTTTGGAAATGATTCGGGAGATGATTGATCTGGGGGTGGAACGGTTCCAGCGGCTGCTGACCGTACTTGCCGATGTGGAGCATGGAATGCCGATAAATACTGGACTTGCATGGTGGAAAATAATGCGGGATCTTTTTCGCGTTCTATTCATATTGGCTTTTTGTGTAGCGGCTGGAGCGGCTGACTGGCCCTGCTATCGTGGGCCAAACAAGAATGGCGCCACAACCGAAGGAATAGCGAGCTGGCCGCCCAGACAGATCTGGCGGGCAAGTGTGGGGCAGGGCTACTCTGATGTAGCGGTGAGCGGGGGACGCGTGTACATCACCGGCTGGTCGAACGGCCATGACACTGTCTATTGCTTTGGCGAGTCCTCCGTCGGCACAAATCCTGCGCCGTTATGGACTCAATCTTATTCGTGCAGTTCGGTTGATCATCAAGGCACGCGCGCCACACCGACTGTCGATAGCAATACTGTCTACACATTCAGTCATGACGGCCTTCTTTCCTGTTTCGATTGCGCGGCTGGGACGCTTCTCTGGAATAAGCAAATAACGGGCGGCTCGCCCGGCGAATGGGATTTTGCCAGCTCTCCGTTGATCGAAGGAAATCTCGTGATTTTCAACGCTGGTGGACAGGGAACGGCTGTGGATAAGACGACCCACAATGTTGTCTGGGGCAACGATGGCAATAGTTCGGGTTATTCGTCTGCGTTCGCATTCACACGGGGAGGGACTGATCGGACTGTGGTGATTTACTCGTCTTCTGTGGTTTATGGCCTGAATCCTACAAACGGAGCGGTGCGCTGGTATTCTAATATGAGCACCAGCTACGGCTCCATGGCCGACCCCATGATTTATAACGACCAGTTGCTTATAAGTAGAGGGTACGGGGCTGGCTCCGCACTCGTTAACCTCGGCAGTGGGCAAATCAGCGTGGATGGCGGAACGAACGAATGGTCCAACTCCGGAATTCTGCGGACCAAGGAGAACTCTTGCGTCATATGCAACGGCTATGCGTATGGTATTGACGAGGATAATGGACTTGAATGCGTTGACTTGGCGACCGGCAATCTAAAATGGTCGAGCGGCGGCTCAGTGTTTCCAACCGAGTCATCCGTCCTTCTCGCAAACAATCAACTGGTCATGATGAAAGGGCAGGATGGCGGCGGCTCCGGCGGCAACGACGATCTGGTTGTGGCCCAAGCCTGTCCGACAAACTACACGGAGCTCTATCGCACGAATCAGATCATTAGCGGTGATACCGTCACGTGTCCCACCTTGGCCAACGGCAAGCTGTACATTCGCAGTCAAACAGGCATTTTGATATGTTACAACGTCAGTTACAGCACCAATTCGTTTTCGAACTGCGTTCCCCCTGCGGTGTGGTTCAATCATTACTACCCCGGCGTGACCAACTTTGCCAATGCTGCGACAAACGATACGGATGGCGACGGATGGACCGCATGGCAGGAATATCTGGCTGGCACCAATCCGACAAACTGCGGCAGTTGTCTGAAAGCGGTGGTTGTGATGTCTAACGGCAATATCGTGGTCACATACCCTACGCTGTCAATAGCCACCGGCATGGGATACACGGCGAGCGCGAGGTATTACGGATTGGAAGGCGCGACCAATCTGTCCAACGCGGTGTGGATGCCGGTTCAGGGCGGAACCAACGTTCTTGGGAACAACGCCACAGCCGCATACACAAACACAAATCCAAGCGGAACTAGATTTTACAGGGTGAAGGCAACGCTGCAATAGAACTGTTGGTAATGCTTCAGAAGCTGTGAAATAAACGTACGGCGCCCGCACCCTCCCGAAAATCCGTCACTCTTGCCCTTCTGAAACAAAGGCGATACTTCTTTTGTTTTGTTTCAATGGGCTGAAAGCTGTACAAGAAACAGCATTCAAGCATCATCTCTAAGAAGACAAGGAGAGAATCTGTTGCAATGGCGGAATTGACCAAACGTTCAAGCTCCTGCGGTGCGATGACTGATCCATCCTATCTTCTGATCATCAACGCTGGATCATCAAGCATCAAATTTGCGCTTTACGATTCGGGCAAATCGCTTCAGCGGCTCATGGACGGCAAGGTGGACCGCATCGGTCTGCGTGGCGCAAATCTAGCGATCAACGACCCATCTTGCAAACACCCGGTTCGTCGCCGCATTTCCGCCGCCGATCACAGAACTGCGGCTGGCGTCTTGTTGGATTGGCTGGAAACGCAGAAGACTTTTGCCTCCGTCAAGGCAATCGGACATCGGGTAGTGCACGGCATGAGGCATACGGAACCGGAATGGGTCACGCGCGAATTGCTTGACGAGTTGCATCGCATTACGCCGTACGATCCTGACCATCTGCCGCGCGAAATCGAGTTGATCGAGGCGTTCCGGCAGCGTCACCCGAAACTTCCTCAATTGGCATGTTTCGACACAGCATTTCACCGCGCCATGCCGCGGGTCGCCAAACTTCTGCCGATACCCCGTCGCTACACCGCAAAAGGTGTTGTGCGCTACGGCTTCCACGGGCTGTCTTACGCATACTTGATGGAAGAACTCGCACGACTTGGAGATCCGGCTGCAAAAAGGGGCCGCGTGATACTTGCACATCTCGGCAACGGCGCAAGTCTGGCCGCGATCCTGGACGGCAAAAGCATGGACACCAGCATGGGTTTTACACCAGCGGCGGGACTGGTCATGAGCACGCGTTCCGGCGACCTTGATCCGGGACTGGTCTCCTACCTGGCTCGCACAGCGCAAATGACGCCTGCCGGATTTCAGCGAATGGTAAACCATGAATCCGGATTGCTTGGAGTTTCCGGGATCAGCTCCGACATGCGCGATTTGCTGGCGCGGGAAGCTGGCAACACAGGAGCGACGGAAGCGGTAGCATTGTTTTGCTACCAGGCAAAGAAATGGATTGGATCCTTTGCCGCTGTTCTCGGCGGATTGGACACGCTCGTTTTCGCGGGAGGTATTGGCGAGAATTCGCCGTCCGTCCGGGCGCGTATCTGCGAGGGACTCGGCTTTCTCGGCATTGAATTGGCCTCGAACCGCAATGCGAAGAATGCACAGGTCATTTCAAAGGACTCCAGTCCGGTCACGGTCCGCGTCATTTCCACGGATGAGGAACTCATGATCGCGAGATCGGTGGCCCGCATGCTTGGCAAACATAGGGAAAGGAAAACATGAAGACGAATACGCTTGATCAGGAACTACTGCGGAAGATCGACGCCTACTGGCGCGCCGCCAATTATCTTTCGGTCGGGCAGATTTATCTGCGCGACAATCCGTTGTTGAAACAACCGCTGACACTCGCACATGTGAAGCATATGCTGTTGGGACATTGGGGCACGACGCCAGGACAGAATTTCATCTACGCACACTTGAATCGTGTTATCAAGAAATACGACTTGGACATGATTTATATCTCCGGGCCGGGGCATGGAGGTCCTGCTGTGGTTGCAAACACGTATCTCGAAGGAACTTACAGCGAAATCTATCCGGAAATAAGCCGGGATGAGGCCGGGTTGAAGAAGCTCTTTACGCAGTTCTCGTTTCCCGGCGGGATTCCAAGCCATGCTTCGCCGGAATGTCCAGGCTCGATCCATGAGGGCGGTGAGCTTGGGTATTCACTCAGCCATGCGTTCGGAGCGGTGTTCGATAATCCGGCACTGGTCGTTGCCTGCGTCGTAGGCGACGGCGAAGCGGAGACCGGACCGCTTGCCACGGCGTGGCATTCGAACAAATTCCTTAACCCGATCACCGATGGAGCGGTGTTGCCGATCCTGCATCTCAACGGCTACAAGATTTCCAACCCCACGATTCTCGCGCGCATCACCCATGAGGAATTGGAGGCGCTGCTCAGGGGCTACGGTTGGACGCCTTTTTTTGTAGAGGGGCATGAGCCGGAGCCGATGCATCAGGCCTTGGCCGCGACGCTTGACGCCGCTGTGGAGCAAATCAAGCAAATCCAGCATGACGCCCGTGTCAGCGGTAATGCGGCACGCCCGCGCTGGCCCATGATCGTCCTGAATTCGCCCAAGGGCTGGACCGGGCCCAAGACCGTTGATGGGTTACAGGTCGAAGGCACGTTCCGCTCGCATCAGGTGCCGCTGTCCGATCCGGCAAAGACGCCGGCCCATCTTCAGCAGCTTGAAAGCTGGCTCAAGAGCTATCGGCCAGAGGAACTCTTTGACGAGAGTGGCCGATTGAAACCGGAAGTGGCGGAATTGGCGCCCGCAGGCGAACGGCGCATGGGCGCAAATCCGTGCGCCAACGGCGGCATACTGCTCCGCGATTTGCGCATGCCTGACTTCCGAGGCTATGCGGTCAATGTGCCAGCGCCAGGTTCGCCAGGCATAGGCGACACGCATGTGCTTGGCCGTTTTCTGCGCGACGTGACGAAACTGAACGCGGAACAACGCAATTTTCGAGTCTTCAGTCCCGACGAGACTCTTTCCAATGGTTTGGAGGCTGTCTTTGAAGTCACCAATCGGCAATGGGAAGCAGCTACTGTGCAAAACGACGAGTTCCTCGCACCAGGCGGCAGCGTCATGGAAATGCTGAGCGAACACCAATGCGAGGGATGGCTGGAAGGCTACCTGCTCACGGGCCGGCATGGACTCTATAATTGCTACGAGGCGTTTATCCACATCGTGGACTCGATGTTTAACCAGCACGCCAAGTGGCTCAAGGTCACATCGCATCTGCCGTGGCGACGACCGATCGCATCGCTGAACTATCTGCTGGCCTCACACGTCTGGCGGCAGGATCACAATGGTTTCACTCACCAGGACCCCGGCTTTATTGACCATGTCATCAACAAGAAGGCGGAAATCGTGCGTGTTTATCTGCCGCCGGATGCGAACTGCTTGTTGTCGGTGATGGATCACTGTCTGCGCAGCCGTCACTACGTCAATGTTGTGATTGCCGGCAAGCATCCTTCTCCGCAATGGCTGACCATGGATGCGGCCGTCAGGCACTGTGCTGAAGGCATCGGCATCTGGCAATGGGCCAGCAACGACCAGAACGCGGAGCCAGACGTGGTGATGGCCTGCGCCGGCGACGTGCCAACGTTGGAGACGCTCGCCGCCGTCTCGATTATGCGTCAGCATTTGCCCGACCTGAAGATACGGGTGATCAACGTCGTTGATCTCATGAAGCTGGAACCCCCCGCCGAACATCCTCATGGACTAAGCGACGCGGATTTCGATTCGCTCTTCACAAAAAACAAGCCGATAATCTTCGCATTTCACGGTTATCCTATGTTGATCCACCGGCTCACGTATCGTCGTGCCAACCACGAGAACCTGCACGTTCGCGGTTACAAGGAAGAAGGCACAATTACCACGGCTTTCGATATGACCGTCCTGAACGATCTGGATCGCTTCCACCTCGTGATGGACACTATAGACCGCGTACCGCAGACAGGCGAGAAGGGCGTCTATCTCAAGCAGCAGCTTAAGGATAAATTGATAGAGCACAAGGAGTACATCACGACCAATGGCGAGGACATGCCGGAAATCCGCAACTGGAAATGGGGCGTGCCTTATGCTGGTAAACTAGCCTGATATTGCAGGGAGATAGCCGTTAATTGCGAGGTTAGAACTTGAGACGCAGAGCGGCGCCAAGCGTCATGGTGTCCGCGTTGATATCGTGGGACATGGCGCTCAAGCTGGTCCACTCGGCGAACCTGTAATTGACGTTCAGGTCAGCGTACAATTGCGAAAGAAGCTTGAGATCGAGTCCAGCCCGCAGGGCGTAAAATGGTTTGTTATTAAAATCTCCGTCCGCGTAAAGTATCCCGACGCCGGCGGCAGCATATATCGTCGAGCCGATAATCAGGTAACCTTCCGGTGCGTACACGGCAGTATCAATGCCTTCAAAGCCTTTCTTGAACATTTCAAGATCGGCTTCAACTTTCAACAGGCGGGCAGGTTGGCACTGGTATGTCGCCTGCCAGGAGAAACCGTCCTTGTCAATATTGTGCACATCAATATTCCTGAGCGAGGTCCAGTAATTGGCGCCCACGCCGATGAACTGACCCGATTCCGCGCGTACACCTTGTGCGCAAACGAACAACGCCATAATCGCGATTGCCAATAGACGCATAGCATTTCTCCATGAATGGTTCATTTGCAGTTTGAAGTTCCTCAGATGGTTTGGGGCGAGACTCATTGGCTCAGGGTATGAAGTTGGTGACTAAGGAACAAGTGAAAACAAATGAGAATCGTATAGCCTCCATGGTTTTTCCTTTTGGCGTCATTTTGCGTCGGCCACGACCGAGCGCGGCCCTTCTCCAAGCACCCTGAAAGGGTGCAATTCCGAAGCCCGAGGTGTAACCTCGGGACCGCGTCCAACACAAACTATATTCCCAAGAGGCCAAATGGCGCGAAGATCGACCTTCGTCACTCCTTCGCTCTCACCGGCCGCCATTTCCTCTGAGTTTCCATTTTCCTCAGGGCGTTGCCCTAGGCTGTGGAATGCGACCCTTTCAGGGTCGTTCATTTCATCGTCTCTTCTTGGTCTGCGAAACGTAAGGTAACGCACATGCGAACGTTCGGGGCGGCTACGTTGCGGTCATCCAGTAATGGTCTAGAGTACGGGATAGTGTTTTAAGATCTCGTCGGGATTCATGAGGAGCTTTACGTATTGAGCGCGTGTGTAAGCCCGCACATCCGAAACATTACGCCTGGCCAGCTTGCCGCGGAAAGCGCTGAGATCACGATAGCCTTTGCCGTCCATCCAGTTCGTCATGTCCTCAAGCATTTTGCGCAAGTGGCCTGTGCCATAGCGGAATAAAGCCGTCACCACCTGAATGGTGTTCGCCCCTGCAAGGATCATCTTCACCGCGTCTTTTCCGGAAAAAATACCCGTGCTGCTGCAGATGTCTGCCCGGATATTCCCTTCCAGAAGACCAGTGTATCTCAGTGGCAACCGGTAGTCGGTTTCATGGCTCAGGTTGAACGGATAAATATGTTTCTCATCTTCTATCTCGATGTCAGGCTCAAGCAGTCTGTTGAAGAGCACAAAGGCCGCAGCTCCAGCTTGATCCATGCGGTGGATCACATTGAGAGGGTTACTGTAGAGAAAACTCAGCTTGAAACTTACAGGTATGGACACGGCTTTTGTCAGCGACTCGACGAGTGCGAGTTGTTCCCCCTCAATGGACGATCCATCCCGATCAAGTTCCCTTGGTGACGCGAATAAATTGCATTCAAGCGCATCAACACCTGTTTCCGCGAGCAATCGCGCATATTCGAGCCATGTCTCGGAGTTGACGGCATTCAAACTGGCGATGACTGGAATGCGAACGGCCTTCTTTGCCTCACGCACCCACATCAGGTGCTGTTTGGGGCCGGAATGACTCACGTCCGGGGAGACGTTAATCATCTCCGCGTTTCGATAATCGTATTTGTGAAGGTCCTCATCGAATATATCCCGTTCCAACTGTATCTGTTCCTCAAATAAAGACTTTGTCACCAGCGCGCCTGCGCCCATCTCCTCTATCTTTCGGATCGTCGCCATGTTGGCTGTCAATGCCGATGCGCCAACAATGAGCGGGTTGCGCAGGGGAATGCCCATATATGAAGTGCTCAAGTCAACCATGTTGCTGTTCTCCTTGTTCTAGATGAACGTTTGCCGATCGTCTTCACTGGCGCCGTGTCAGCCTCGTTTTGCGAACGCCTTATCAGCCTTGGCTGCAAGAATGAAATCGCTTTCGGTAAGGCCGCCGACTTTATGGGTCCAGATGCGAATCGTAACCTTGCCCCATGTGAGTGTGATTTCCGGATGATGCCCCTGGCTCTCCGCGATTTCACCGACGGCGTTGGTAAAATCCAATGCCTGGCGAAAATCCTTGAATTTGTAAGTTTTCTCCAGATGGTGACCATCCACAACTTGCCATTCCCCGCCGAGTTGTGTCGCCATCGCCGTCAGTTGTTCTCCCTTGAGCGGTGGCGCGCCCGTCTGGCAGGGCACACACTGCCGGTTCGCCAATTCCTTTTCAGTCACGATTCTTTCCTCTGCCATACGGTCAGCCTTCCTTCCAAATGAGAGCCGCCAAACATCCACATGGCACCACACTACTCGCGCGCATTTGAAATTGATCTAGGAGCTTTTCCTATTTGTTGGGTCGAAAAGCCTGAGATGTTCATGTTCATGGAAACCGATCTCAGGTTCTTCGAAGGGTGAGATGCACTTTTCCCGTATTCACTGTCAGCCGTCTTTCTGGCAGCGTTCACATCTAAAGAAGGCACGGAAGGAGATGAAGCAATATGATAAACCGCAGGATTGTATCGATCTGTGCGATATTGTTCGTATTGGCACAAACAAATGGAGGATGCAGAAACATGACATCGTATACTGAGCATGCTGGTCTGGTCACAATGCATGGGAAGCCGATCGTTCTTGTCGGCGCCAATGCCGGAGCGGGGGAACGCGCTCCCGATTTCAAAGCGGTGGATGGGGATTTTGCGCCCGTCAGCCTGTCTGACTTCAAGGGCAAAGTTGTCCTCATCAGCGCGGTCCCGAGCCTTGATACGAAGGTCTGCTCCCTTCAGACAAAACGATTCAACGAAGAGAGCGCAAAGCTGCCGAAGGATGTAGTCATCGTAACGATCAGCACCGATCTGCCGTTCGCGCAGAAACGTTTCTGTTCCACGGAAGGAATAGACAGAATCAAAGTGCTGTCGGATAGCGTATGGCACGATTTCGGATCGAAATACGGTCTTGTAATCAAGGACATGGGGTTGCTCGCAAGATCGGTCTTCGTAGTCGGCAAGGACGGCAGGATAGCTTACGAGCAGATCGTGCCTGAACTTACGAATCATCCGGATTATGACGCTGCGTTGAAAGCCGCGCGAGACGCCTGCGGTCAGGAGTGATAAGATATTGGGGCATTGCCCCGCATTTCTTGCAAGTTTCTTGAAAGGCGTAAGCAATCCGTTTATGACGAAACAAATTGCGATGCGAGTGATGTCAGTACCGTTTCCCTTTAGAAGCGGCTAATTATAAAGTGCGCCGTCCCGAACATTCGCATGCGCGTCAACCTAACGGGGACTGGACGGCAGCGATGCAATCGT
>CAZASC010000051.1:0-22909 GCA_964487695.1 uncultured Victivallales bacterium | reverse complement strand
TTCTTCCGGCATTGACTCGCTGTCGCTTGCCAATGCCTTCGTTGGCGAGCGATAGCGAGTCAACAATGTACGTTGTTACGTAAAGGTCTTCAAGACCGACCTTCCGCTGCCCGGAAATCCTTGAGGTTGAGCTGGAGCGAGGTTTGGCCCTTGTATGTGTTGTTTTCCAGATGGAAGGCGATATCTAGCGGACCGTCGGGAATTTCACGGTCAGCCATGTTGAACCCTATTGCGCTCATTTGTGTACCGCCCGAAGCGAGGGTCATCTTGACATGCTTTTCCTTCAGTATTCGCGGCTGGCCCACCACGCTCACGTTCGACGCGGCCCAGACGGGCGCTGGATTGCCGACGCCGAACGGTTGCAGTTTATCGGTGGCATCGAGCAGGCGCTCATCCGCTTCGCCGAGTCCGAGCCAGGCGTCAATCCTCTGCTTTGGCCGTAAATCCAGGCTCTTCAGTTGCTCCGCGCACAGCTCGGAAAATCGCTTCTTAAACATGTCGAACTTGCCCTGGTCAATCACAAGGCCGGCCGCAAGTTTGTGTCCACCGAACGTGACAAGCAGGTCGCCGCATTTATGCAGCACAGCGACCAGATCAAGGTCTTCAATGCTTCTTCCGGAGCCATGGCCGCGCCCGCTCTCGTCGAATGCGATTACGAACGCAGGCCTGCCGTATCTCGAGCAAAGCCGCGAAGCGGCAATGCCAACCGTGCCCGCATGCCAGCCCGCGCGACCGGTCACCACTGCATAATCCCTGTTGCCATCGTAACTCGTGTCCAGTTCCTCTATTGCCTCGGTGACGATGATGTCTTCCACGCGCTTTCTTTCACGATTCGCGGCATCCAGCTCTTTTGCGGTTTCGACGGCGCAGGCTGCATCGTCAGTGAGCAACAGCTTCAGCGACGATTCCGCGCTGGCGAGGCGGCCTGCGGCGTTAAGTCGCGGGCCGATCATGAATCCGATGTGGTAACAATCCATCTTGCATTCGATTCCGGCGACCCCGGCGAGCGCTTTTAAACCTGGCGATTGCATGAGGTTCAGGCGCGACAGACCGTGGCGCACCAGTATTCTGTTTTCCTCAACCAGCGATGCGACATCGGCCACTGTCCCGATGGCAACGAGATCGAGATGGTTCCGCAGATCAATTCCTGAAACCTCCTTCCGTCCTGTGGCGATTCCGTCTTTGACGAGTGCATGGCAAAGCTTGAATGCGACCCCTACGCCGGCCAGATCGGCTGTGGCGGGCTTGGGCGCGATGGTTGGATTGACAACAGCAACTGCGCCTTTTGTTTCGCCGGCAGCTTCATGATGATCCGTTACGACAACGTCAATGCCTTGTTCTGCCGCAAGACGGATTTCCGCGTCGGAGTTGGTCCCGCAGTCCACGGTGACAATGAGTTTAGGCTTGCACTCGCGTATGCAGCGTTCAATTCCCAATTTACCCAGGCCGTAACCTTCCTCAAGTCGCTTTGGCAGAAATGGCGCGACAGCGCCGCCAAGGCGTCCGATTACTTTGGTCAGAAGTGCGGTACTGGTTACGCCGTCCGCATCGTAATCGCCGTAGATGGCGATATTCTCTTTTTGCCCGATGGCACGCCAAATGCGATCCGACGCCATGCGCATATCGGGCAGAAGAAAAGGATCGGACAGGTTGCTAAGGCGCGGATTTAGAAAACGTTCAATTGAAGTTTCATCGGTGAGTCCCCTCGCCAGCAGCACGGTTGCCATGGGAACGGGCAGTCCGATTTTGGCGGCCAGCGCCAATGCGGCGGTTCGTTCGACTCCCGCATTTTTCCATGATTTCACGACAACGTTTTGCCAGGCCTACTGGACCTTGTTGCGGCCCATGTCAGGCGCCTTGAAGCGGTACCAGAGCAATGTAATGGGCGTCGCGATATAAACAGTGGAGTAAATTCCGCTGATCATTCCGATCAGCATCGCGAAAGAGAAGCCCCTGACCGCGCCGCCACCCATGAAATACAGGAAAAACACCGAAATGAAGGTGAAGAACGTGGTGAGCAGCGTTCTGGCAAGCGTTTCGTTGATGCTGAGATCGCAAATTTCAACGAAGGACTTGTTCTGCACCTTCCTCAAGTTTTCGCGTATGCGGTCGAAGATGACAATCGTATCGTTCAGCGAGTAGCCGATGATTGTCAGCACAGCCGCCAGGATCGTCATATTGAACTGGAATCCGGCAAGGTAACAAACTCCGACTGTCATAAGGACATCGTGCACCGTGGCGACCACGGCGCCGAGACCAAATCCAAATTCAAATCTTATGGCGATGTAGACCACCATCGCGACAAGCGCCAATACCATGGCCCACATGCCTTTACGCTTCAGATCGCTGCCTACCTGCGGACCAACATCGTCCTGTTGCATGATCGTAAAATGGGCGGTCGGGAATTTCTCTGCAACTGCGGTGAAGGCGTCTTTGCCCTCCTTGGGCGTTGCAACCTTGACCATGAGCAATTCCCTGCTGCCCGCTTCCATGGCCTTCTGATATTGGATCATGGCATCACGGACGCCCGCTGAAGCAATGGCCGTCCGGATGGCTTCGACGCTCGGTTTCTCCTTGTTCTCGAAACTGAGCGAGATCGATGTGCCGCCGGTGAAGTCAACGCCAAAGACCTTTGTCGGGTCCTTCAGGCCGGCGTTGATCATCATCGCCCATGAGACGATGATGATGGCCCACGAAGTGACAATTGCGATTTTCCACTTGCTGATGAATCTGATCGAGGTCTCGCCGAGCAGCGAGAACATCTTGAGCAGATTCAGGTTTGGCGTGCCCTTGGATCGCGAGTCATAACACATGCGCGTCACGAACACGGCCGTATAAAGGTTGATCAACAGACCGGCGGTCAGGGTGATCGAGTATCCGCGGATGGCTCCCGTTCCGACCGCGAACATGATTATGCCTGAGATGATGGTCGTTACGTGCGAGTCGAAAATCGCGCTGAAAGCGTGGGTGAATCCGGCGTCAACCGCGGCTTTGAAACCCTTGCCGCTCTTGAGCTCCTCTCTCATGCGCTCCAGGATCAGCACATTCGTATCAACGGCCATACCGATCGTGAGCGCGATGCCGGCTATACCGGGCAAGGTGAGCACCGGCAATGCCAGGCCTCCACCTCCCTGCAGACCGCCGAAAATCATGCCGAGAAAACCAGCCACAAGAATTGCACCAAGCGGCAGAAGAACGACGTTCAGAATAAGTGCGAAGTCCGCCAGAAGCCCATTCAACAGGTAATATCCGGCCATCAGAACAACGATCGCCACACAACCGTAAACACCGGCTTTTATTCCGCTGTTGACTGCATCAGTGCCGAGCGTTGGATCAACGATGCGGCGTTCCATGATCTTGACAGGAGCGGGCAACGAACCGGCATTCAATATGTTGGCAAGCAGTATCGCCTCTTGTGGAGTAAAGCTCCCACTGATTTCGGCCCTGCCGCCATAGATGGCTTCGTTGATCCGCGGCGCTGAATAAAGAGTTCCATCCAGCACGATTGCAAGCTGGTAGTAGTTGTTAGGATCAGGATTCTTTGCCCCGCCAGGCGCATAATCAGACGTAATTGAGGCAAACTTTTTTGCCCCTCTGCTGTCGAATTCGATATCAATGACAGGAGTTCCAAGGTTCTTGTAATCCACTCGTGCGCTCTTCAGCAGATCGCCGGTCAATTCAGCTCGGCGTTTGACAAAGTATGGTCGGTATATTGTCAGGCCCTGTTTGACGTCCTTTTCGAGAAGAAACTCGTATTCCGCGTCTCGCACTACGTCCTGCCCGAATTGCCGCTGTCGCGTATGGAAGGCCGAATCCATCTTCTCGTCCGGAACCGCCTTGATATCGCGCACATACACATCCTCGCCGCCGGCCGCTATCTTGTATCCATCGGGCGCTTTGACCTTCTCGAAGAGCTTGGCGATAAGATCCCTGCTCCGCTTATGGACGACGCGGAATTCAAGAAACGCCACGCGGCGGATAGCGTCTTCGGCTTCAGCCTGTTTGTTCGTCGAGATGCCGGGCAATTGAATGACAATAGTGTTGTCCTTACCGGGATAGATTACAGGTTCGGAAAGCCCGAGGGTGTCGATACGGTTGCGGATGACTTCGAGGGAACGTGCCTGGGAGCCTTCCAGAGCCTTCTGCACCTTTGCGTCCAATTCTGATACCGTAATATCAGGCGATTCACCTTTGAGTTGATCCCTGATCTGTTCCTCGTCAATTTTGACGACAAAACTGACGCCACCCCTGATGTCGAGGCCGTAGCCAATTCCGCTCTTGATGCCAAGTCCGTCCATCATCTTGCCGACGGATGAATCTTTGGGCGCGATCAATGTGCATGATACGACAACCAGCACAACCAATATCAGCCATTTCCAAATTGCACTCTTATCCATTTCGCAACTCCTGGCAGAAAGACTTACTTGCCGCCCTCTTCTGTTTCAATCTTGTCGCCTTTTTCAATCACCTTGATCACCGCCCCGCGGGCGATTTCGATTTTTACATTGTCGGCAATCTTCACAACGAAGACTCCTTCTTTGACATTAGTCACAGTGCCCAGAATGCCGCCGCTGAACATGATTCTGTCGCCGGTCTTGATGTTATTCATCAACAGTTTGTGTTCTTTTTCTTTTCTCTGTTGCGGGCGGATGAGCATGAAGTAGAAGATCGCAAGGACGATCAGCATCATGGGAAGCATTTGCATAAGGCCGCCAGATTGGGAGTCCTGACCGGGGCCGCCGGCCATTGCAAGAACAAACATTAGATTCATCATATACGTTTTCCTTTGCCAATGCGTTGCCGCGCCTTATCGGGCGCGGCGATTCTCATTTGAAATTAAAAGCGATTTGCATTCCGCTCTTAACTCCTCAAAACAACCCGCTTCGATCGCGGCTCTAATCTTTCGCATAAAACCCATATACCAGTGTATGTTATGGATTGTCAGCAGTCTGACGCCCATAATCTCGTTGGCATTCAGCAAGTGCCTGATGTATGCGCGCGGGAAGTTTGCGCAGGCATAACAATCGCATCCTTCCTCGACCGGTCTCGTGTCCTCCTTGTATTCGCCGGCTTTCACCGGATACGAGCCGTGCTGCGTAAAAGCGGTCCCGGTCCGCGCATGTCTTGTCGGCATTACGCAATCGAACATATCCACGCCGACAGCTATCGCATCGAGAATCTGCCTTGGTTCGCCGACTCCCATAAGGTAGCGCGGCTTGTTCCCAGGCAACCTGGCAAGGCCGTCCTTCATGCCTTGCAGAAGGACATCTTCGGGCTCGCCAACGCTCACGCCGCCAACGGCATAGCCGTCAAATCCGATCGCCACAAGCTCGTTCGCGCAACGTTCGCGCAACTCTCGATATTCGCTTCCCTGGACTATGCCAAACAGCAACTGGCCCTGGGCACGCGGCTGTCCCGCACACAAAGCCGCCCAATGTATTGTCTTGTCCACCGCTTGACAAGCGTAATCACGGTCGCATGGATGGGGTGGGCACTCGTCAAAAACCATTGCGATATCCGAGCCCAGCCTGCGTTGAATCGCCATCGCTTCGACAGGTCCGAGAAAGATGCGCTTGCCGTCGAAATGGGAATTGAATTCGACGCCGTCATCGCGGACTTTCCGCAGTTTCGCGAGACTGAATACCTGGAAACCGCCGCTGTCAGTGAGGATTGGGCCGTTCCAACCCATGAATTTGTGTAGTCCGCCACATTTTTCGATGATGTCAATGCCAGGCCTGTCGTTAAGGTGATAGGCGTTACCGAGGATTATTTCGACGCCGAGCTCTTTCAATTCCGCCGGTGACATTGCCTTTACCGTCGCCCGGCTGCCGACCGGCATGAACACCGGCGTTTCAACCGCGCCGTGGTTCGTCCATAAACGGCCGCGGCGCGCGCCGCCGGACGGATTGGCTGAGAGGATTTCGAATGTGCCTGGGGAAGACATATCAACCTGAATATCGAATTTCGAATGCCGAAATCCGAAACAAATTCGAATTTCGAATGGAAAAACGGCAAATCATTGGCGCGAGTCTGGCTTGCAAATCGTTTCGCTTTCTTGGGTCTTGGTGTTTCGTCATTTGGTATTGTTTCGAATTTCGAGATTCGACATTCGGATTTCTTGCGGTCACTTTCTGCTCGCCGCTACGAGCGCCATATCCGCGAGCGTCAGCGCCGCCATTGCTTCGACAACAGGGATGGCGCGCGGAAGCACACAAGGATCGTGCCTGCCTTTCCTGACTTCGAGCAGCACGGGTTTGCCGGCATAATTTGTGGTCTTCTGAGGTCTGGCGATTGTAGCAGTGGGCTTAAAAGCCACACGAAGGACAATCGGTTCACCGTTGGTTATGCCGCCCTGAATGCCACCGCTGCGATTTGTGGTTGTGCCGAGTCTCCTGCCTTTTCTGACGAACATGTCGTTGTGTTCCGACCCGCGCATTCTCGTTCCGGCAAATCCTGAACCGATCTCGAATCCTTTTGCCGCTGGAATTGAGAGCATCGCGTGGCCCAGCATTGCGCTTATCTTGTCGAAGACGGGCTCGCCCCAGCCGGTTGGCACGTTGCGGCACACGCAGGTAATGACGCCTCCGAGCGAGTCGTCTTCTCCGGCAGCCTCCATGATCACCGCCGCCATTTCTGCGGCGCAAGACTTGTCGGGGCATCGCACATCGTTCGCGTCAACATCGGCGCGGGTGATCTTGCGTTCGCTCAGATCTGGAGCGTCTATCGTGCCCACGGAGCTCACCCAGGCCACGATTTCGATCTTATGACGTGCATGTAGAAATGCTTCGGCAACGGCGCCTGCGGCAACGCGACCGGCGGTTTCCCGCGCGCTGGCCCGCCCGCCGCCGCTTGAAGCGAGGATTCCATACTTCATCTTATAGGTAAAATCCGCATGGGACGGCCGCGGAGTATTCGCCAATTCCGCATAGTCGCTTTTACGCATGCCGGTGTTTTCGATCATGAGAGCGATGGGTGAGCCCAGCGTGAGCTCATTTTCCACGCCCGACAAAATGCGTACGATGTCTTTCTCATTGCGGGGCGTGCTCAGGCGGCTCTGTCCCGGCCTGCGCCGGTCAAGCTGTTTCTGGATCATGCTCTCATTGAGTTTGACTTTGGATGGACAGCCGTCCACGACGGCGCCTACCGCCGATCCGTGCGACTCGCCGAAAGTTGTCACCGCAAAATGTCCGCCAAATGTGTTCGACATGATTTCCGCTCCTCAATTAAACTTTCACGCCACCAGCTCCGCGATCGTCTTTGATTTGTGTTTTAGCTTGTTGATCAGGATGTCGAGCGAATGGAGCTTTATCAAAGATCGAACGACCAGGTATATGGCCAGCATCACCAGTGCGGCATTCATGGCCATGATCATAACGAACAATGGCAGCACTTTTGTCGCATCGTAATACTTGGAAGTGGCTATCAGGACGCTGAATACGGTCATGGGTACAACGAACACCGCTATGCCGGTCCTCATAACAGACAGTGAGGTCCGTTTCTCCGAAAGGAGCAGTTGGATTTCGTTGAGCAGAAGGCCGTAATCGTTGTCGGTTTTTACCCTGGAATGGTCGTGAAAATTATGCACGTTCATATCTGAATATAATAGTACCGATATAGCTACCGGAATTCAACTGTTGATTGAATGTCCAGTGTCGAACATTGGATGTTGAGTCCCGGGAATCGAATATTCTTTTCCTTGTTGTTCACGCCTGTAAAAGGGTATATTTCGAGGCAATTGCATTGCAACAAATAGAAGTCAGAAAGAGAGGAAGCAACTATGCATTCGTCGCTCATTATCGTTCTGGTGTTTCTTGGTTTGTTCGTCGTTATGGCATTATGGACAATTGGAATATACAACGGTCTGATCTCGCTACGTAATCGCTTCAAGAATGCGTTTGCGCAGATTGATGTGCAGTTGAAAAGACGGTATGATCTCATTCCGAATCTTGTCGAAACCGCAAAAGCATACATGAAACATGAGAGGACGACTCTCGAAGCGGTAATTGCGGCCCGCAACACTGCTGCCTCCGCGAGTTCGAAGGCTGCCGCGAATCCGGCCGATCAGACCAGTATGATGGGCCTCGTGGGCGCGGAGAATGTCCTCACCGGCGCGTTGGGAAAGATGTTTGCGCTCGCCGAGGCATATCCCGATCTTAAGGCCAATCAGAACATGATGCAACTGACCGAAGAGTTGACATCAACCGAAAACAAGGTCGCATTCTCCCGACAGTCGTATAATGACTCTGTGATGGCGTACAACACTTCCCGAGAGAGCTTTCCAGCCGTAATGATTGCAGGCTCGCTCGGTTTCCAGCCTGCGCAGTTGTTCGAAATCGAAGCGCCGGAACAGCGGGATGCGCCAAAGGTATCGTTCAATTGATCGCTATTTTTCCTTACACGGGCTGCCGGTTCGCATGGCAATTTCGATAATTCGACGGTCGGCAGTTGTATTGGTGCTGTATGGACTTTTTTGAACATCAGGAAATCGCCCGACGCCGTACCACTGAGATGGTGATCTTCTATTGCCTTGCGGTGGTGCTGATCGTTGTGGCCGTTTATCTTGCCGTCATGTTTATTTTCACCTTTGGCGCACGACACGCCGATTTTTCCGGAAGTGTGTCGCTGTGGAATCCGGTGGTTTTTCTGTGGGTTTCGATCTGCACCGGCGCAGTGATTTTGCTTGGCACACTGTACAAGATTCACGCGCTCTCGGACGGCGGGCAGACTGTGGCAGAGATGCTCGGTGGAAGACTGATTGAGCCTGGCACCGCGGATGCAAATGAGAGACGCCTGATGAACGTCGTCGAGGAGATGGCGCTTGCATCAGGCATGCCCGTGCCGCATGTCTATGTTCTTGAAGACGAGCCCGGGATCAATGCCTTCGCAGCGGGATTCACGCGCTCCGATGCCGTGATAGCCGTAACACGAGGCACGGTGGATAATCTGAATCGCGATCAGTTACAGGGCGTTGTGGCCCACGAGTTCAGTCATATCCTCAACGGCGACATGCGGCTGAACATCCGCCTTATCGGCGTGCTAAACGGCATTCTGGTGATCGCGCTCATCGGCTACTGGCTCATGCGGAGCGTCCGCACAACTCGGAGTAGCAGGGGGAAGGGTGGCGGCGCTGTAGCAGCCATTTTTCTTTTCGGCGTTGCGATGATGGCAATTGGCTATATCGGTGTTTTCTTCGGGAAGCTCATCAAGAGCGCCGTTTCGCGTCAGCGCGAGTTCCTTGCGGACGCGTCGTCGGTTCAGTTCACGCGCAATCCGGAAGGGATTGCTGGAGCCCTCAAAAAGATTATGGGACTTAGCCTCGGATCCAGGATCGAGCATGTGAGCGCGGAAGAGGCGAGTCATCTGTTTTTCTCCAACGCTCTGACAACTTCGTGGTTTTCGCTGATGGCGACCCATCCGCCTCTGCCAGAGCGCATAAAAAGGATTGATCCTTCGTTCACCGGCGCAGTCGAGACAGTTCGGCCTCAGCGTGAATCTGAAGACGGGGGAATATCGTTTCTAGCCGGGGCGGCACAGCAGCAGCAACCTCCTCCGCCCGTTCCCTCATGCGAGACGGCATTTGCGGCGCATCCGGCGCATATCATGGGGCAGGTTGGCGCGCCACGCGCTGAGCATATCGAATATGCGGCAAATCTGATAGGGTCGCTGCCCGATGGGCTGCTCGGCATGCTCCGCGAAGTTGTGAAAGCGCAGGCCGTGGTGTATGCCCTTCTTGTCAGTAAACAGGATGAAGTCAAACACAGGCAGATCGCTTATCTGGCAGGCCATGCTGACGCAAGAGTACATGCCTCGACGCTGACCGTCTTGCCGTTGATCGAACAAGTCGGGACAGCGGATCGCATTCCCGTAGTGGATTTGGCATTGCCAGCGCTCCGGCAGATGTCGGACAGCCAGTACGAGGAATTCCGCACCAATGTACTTTATCTTGCGTCAGCGGATATGGAGATCGATCTCTTCGAGTACACTCTCATGCGCATTCTTGTGCGTAATCTCGATCCGATTTTCAAGGGCGTAAAATCTTCGGGTGTGAAATACAATGAGCTCAAACAGGTAAGCAGCCAGTGCGCAACTATCCTGGCAACGCTGGCGCGATTCGGAAGCGATGACGAAGATGAGGTGGCGAAGGGGTTTGCCGACGGCATGAACGTGTTATCGCTGGAGTCGTCCGCTGCGATTCTATCGCAAAACCAATGCTCGCTCGATGATTTGGATAAAGCGCTTGATGCGTTGATTCAAGCGTCGGCAGCCATAAAAAAACAGCTTATCAACGCCTGCGCGACCTGCATCGCCAGCGACGGTCGCACGACACTGGAAGAAGCGGAACTTTTGCGAGCCATCGCAGATTCATTGGATTGTCCAATCCCGCCCATTCTTAACGCCATCGCGGCGTGATGGTCGTACCCACCGTTTGTGATCGACAAGCAAAGGAAGTTTGCTTCCCGGCAAATCATCGCGGCATAAAGCCGCTCCTGCAAATCCGTCAGACACTCATGGGTCAGAGTTCTCATCTTCGGCTCATCTCGTCAAAATATGACACATTTCCTTATTACTCTTCCGGCGGTGCGGAATCGGTTTTGTTTTTCTTCGCCGCCCATAAAGTCTGCCTTGCGATGCCCATCATGATCTTGGTGTCGTCAATAGTAAGCAGGCCGCGGGAGAGTATGCGGCGAAGACCGAACATCATGTGGTCGGCTTTATCGGCTTCCATGAATCCGATTTGGAGCAGCGTATTCCGCCACATCTCGAACATCCGCTCTCTCACATTCGACGGTGCCTCCGGCGATTTCTCAGTGGGTGGCTCGTAAGTTGCTGTTGCCGTGAATATCTCGTAACAACAGATCAAAACCGCCTGCGCAAGGTTGAGCGACGAGTTCTGGTCGCCCGTCGGGATGCGGATGATCTGTGTGCATATTGCCAGCTCTTCGTTTGACAGGCCATTGTCTTCCCGTCCAAACATGATTGCGACTTTGCCTGTTTCAGACGCTTCGACCGCTTTTGGCGCCCATTCTCTTGGCGATTTGCAGTGGGCCCGGTACAGGCCTTCACGTGCGCTTGTGCCCATTACCAGCCCGCAATCGGCGACGGCTTCTGCCAGCGTGGCGAATTCCGTCCGGTTATTCAGTATCTCGGTGGAGTGGCACGCCATCATAAACGCTTCATCCATGTTGAGGTTCTTCGGGGCGACCAGGGCGAGGTCGGAAAATCCCATGTTCGACATGGCGCGGCAGACAGAGCCGACATTACCGCCGTATATGGGATCAACCAGGACAATGCGTATGTTTTCAAGTTTCATTGGTTCAGTTCTTCATGCAGGCTTTTTTGCGGAGGCTAGCCAGTGCGGCATCGGAGGCGGCAGCGGATTGCACGAAAAGTCCGCGAACCCGGTTTGTTTGAGCCAGCCCGCGAGTTCCTCGTCGGAGAAGACCCAGCCATTCTCAGTGGTGAGCGCCATGTTCACGGCAAAAAGCGATGAGAATTTCGGCGCTGTGTGTCCGGCATTAGTCATCATGTCCAGCACATAAATCAGTCCTCCAGGCGCGAGGGAATTGTAGGCCTTGTGAAAAAGGTCGCAAATAGCGTCCGGAGCTTCCTGGTGCAGGACGCCAAAGAAGATGATAGTATCAAACCCTTTTGGAAACCCGGTCGCATGATAGTCGCCGGCCAGTGTCTTCACGCGCCTTTCCATGCCGCGTTCGCGGATCAATTCATCAGCGACTTTGACCACACCGGGCAGATCGAGGACAACGCATTCGATGTCGGGATTCTTCTCGACTATGAGCATTGAATACGTTCCGGGCCCGCCGCCCACATCGAGCAGCTTCTGCCTTCCTTCGAGTCTGAGTTGCGGCACAACAGCCCGCCCGATTCCCATGGCGCGCCCGTGCATGGAGAGGACGAAAGTGCGCGTTCGCTCGTCATCAGCGCCGAGATGAATCTCTGGCCGCTCAACAGGCTTGCCGGTCTTGACGAGTTCAGTCAATCTGCCCCACGCTGGATAGACATCGCGGTTATATCGGATGGCGTTGCTGAGATCGGCGGGAGAGCCGGGAACAAGAAACATTGCGGATTCGGCGGTATTGCCGTAGAGCTTTCCTTCCTTGGTCAGAAGCCCCAGCGCCACGCAGGCATCCAACAGCAGGCGCGCGCCGCGCATGTCGAGCTTGCAGGCGGCCGCAATAACTGGAGCATCTGCCTTCTTGAGTTCTGCGAGCTTAGCAAAAATTCCAAGATCGGATGCCGTGAAAAGTACGCACGAGTCATAGAAAGCGCTCGCCAGACCGGTTATATTTTCTGGGTTCATGTCGCCCTTCTAACGTCCACTATTTACCTGGTTCCGCGAGGCGCTCTATGGCGGTGGATGTCAGGGCACCGCTGTAGACGTACAAGTCCCGTATTCCGCCTTTGTAAAAAAGACCGATACGGCCACGCGCAGTTGTCCGGCATGCGCCGATGAGCAGTGAAACCTTTTGCTCGCAATTAGGTTCGTTGATGCGGAATGTGCCATCTTCAGCGCCGTCCACAAACCAGGTGCCGGTGTCATCGTCAAGCACTACGGCAAAATGATGCCACGCGCCGTCATCCAGCCGCAGGAATGTCCGGCCAGCGGCCGCACCTGCGCCATACCATGCCAGCTGTCCCTGGTCCACGGCAACTGCGAACTCGAAATTGGTCCCTGTATCGTTGCTACACTTGCTTATGATAAATCCATCAATCGGTTTAATCCATCCGGCTATTGTCATCGCTTTTCCCGGCCCAGTCTGCATGAATGGGAAACCGGATGTCTCGACATAAGCTTTCCCGTCAAACGAGAGGAACTTGGTGCCGTTCCTGCTTGCGGCCCAGAGTTTGCTGCTGGCGTTGTGAAGCGTGCCCGTGTATTTGCCGGTCGAATCCGAGACGGTTTTGCCGATGCCTTCGTCGAATCGCCAGCACGCCATGAGATTTGTGCCGGCATCATGATCGTCGGTTGGCAAAAGTCTGACGGACTTGGCTGTCTTTGCGGGTCCTGGGTTCGTTGTCGGCTCGGCTGACAAGATGGATACCGCGCACATGCAGATTATCGCTGTAATACCGATCTGTTTCAAAATACGACTCCTCACACATTTGCGACCAATACTTCAGACGCCTCAAAATACAATCTTAACACAGGGTCACGATTCTTGCCCAATGCCTTTCGCAAGTCAAGAGACGTGAGCTGGACTTGATGCCTGCTGAACATTTCTCCATCTCCGGTGAGCCCAGAGGTATTGTTCGGGGGCTTGGCGGATGGCGGTTTCGAGTTCACGATTGAGTCTTTCCAGCACGGCGCGGATATCCTGTTCCTTATTGCCTGTCGGTTTGTGGATAATGGGGTCGAGAGCAATCAGCTTGAAAGACATTGGCCCGGTTCTGAGGCAGTAGCCAAAACACAATGGAACATGCGTTACAAGATGCAACAGGGCGGGGGACGTATGCGTTGATGCCGGCGTTCCAAAGAAGTCAATCATCATGCCGCGACCTGATGCGTGCTGGTCCGTCAGGAGCGCCAGAATTTCCCCATTCTTCAACACGGACAGGAGCCTGCCCAGACCGGCGTCGTGCTTTGGAGTGAGCGTGAAACGATTCTTAGGTTTACGTCTTTTCATGAGCTTGTCGGTGTAGGGATTATTCATGTCGCGTGTGATCCCGACCACCGGCTTGATGTAGGACACCATTTGCGCCGAGATTTCCCAGTTGCCGATATGCCCCGAGACAAGAATGATGGCCTGGCCTGGCTTCTCCAGCAGCGCCATGGCGGCTGGCGAAATGCAGACTTCGACACGTTCGCGCCAGTTGTGTTCGTTCATGAACGCATCCGATTTCAGAGATTCCACGATGAGGACGGCAAAATGCCGGAAGGAAGCGTGGGCGATGCGCGTAGCTTCGGCCTGATCGGCGGTGATGCCGCTTCGCAGGATGTTCTGCTCTGAGATCCTACGCCTGCGGCCGTCCACTTTGAACCAGATATCGGCGAGTCGCATGGCCATGGATTCAGCCTTGGGGAGTGAAATTCGATCAAGCACGAACAGGGCGAAACGTACGCCGATGTATTCGACGACATATCGAAGCGTTTTCATCCTGTTTTTCGCTTACGGGAACGAACGATAACTGAACATCTCTTGCAAAGACGCCAAGGACGCCAGGATTTGTGAACTTTACGTACTTTGCGCCGTGGCGATAGCGCCATCTTGGAGTGCGGCTTTGCTACCCTAAGCCATCTTGCTCTTCAGAAAATCCGCGAGCTGGCCGACTGTCTTTACGCCTGCAAGCGATTCGGCCTCGAACTCGACGTGGAAACTCTGCTGAATGTCATAGACAAGGTCTAGAATGGAGAGTGAATCGAATCCGATGGATTCAATCGTGGATTCCGCTGTGACAGCATCCCAGTCAACCTTCTCTCTGGACGACTGCTTCATTATATGCCTGAGTTGATCTATTATTGCTTGCTGTTCCATATCAATCTTCCCATCGTCTTACGATCAAGACCGCGTTATTGCCTCCAAACCCGAAGCTGTTCTTCATGGCAACGGGCGATGACACTTCCATGCCATATTCACCTACGAGCGTTAGATTACAGGCAGGATCGGGATTATCAAGATTAAGATTTGGCGGAACTTTTTTGTGTTCGAGACCGAGGATGGTGACGATCAGCTCAACGGCGCCGGATGCGCCAAGCAGATGACCGAAGAAAGACTTATTCGATCCTACCGGAATCCTGGCTGCGGTATCGCCAAGCGCCAGTCGAATGGACTTGGTTTCGCATTCGTCGTTGGCTTTTGTCGCCGTGCCATGGGCGTTGATGTAGCCGACGTCGTTCGGAGCCATTCCTGCTGATGCAAGTGCAGCCTTGATGCATTTTGCCTGGCCGTCCGGGCTGGGACTTGTGATGTGCTCGGCGTCGGACGATTCCCCATAACCGCATATTTCTGCGCGAATATTTGCGTCGCGCATTCTTGCGCTCTCAAGCGATTCAAGCACCAGTGCGCCTGCTCCCTCGCCAAGTACACAACCGTCCCTTCCCGCGTCGAATGGACGGCACGCTTTTCCGGGATCCGGGTTCTTCGACATGACACCTAGGTTGTTCCAGCCTGCGAACGTGGCAGGGTCAAAGGCCGTATCCGAACCGCCGCAGAGCGCTTTATCGGCATAGCCGTCGTGGATCATCCTGTATGCAATTCCGATCGCTGTTGTGGACGAAGTGCATGCGCAGACTGTCACATAGTTAGGACCGGTGAGCCGGAAACGCATGGAAATCTGCGCTGTGATTGCATTGGCCATGCACCTCGGCACGGATGTCGGGCGGACTCCACGTACGCCTTTCTGGGTGAAAGTGATAAACGAATTATACATGGTCTGCGATGCGCCGACTCCGCTGCCAAAAATGGTTGCAAGATCTTTTGGTGTGTACGGCGGATTGCCTCCTATGATCCCTGCCTGTTGCAGTGCCTGCCCGGAAGCCGCAAGAGCCATGTCAACTGTGCGGTCGGCAGAAACAAGTCCCCGCGCTTGCATCGCCGCGCAGAGCTGTTCATTATCAACCTCGGCCCCAATCCTGGTTTTGTAATCCGCGGTGTCAAATGCGCGAATCATGCCAATCCCGCATTTGCCGGACAGCATATTCTGCCAGAGCGTTGCCTCGTCCAATCCCAACGGCGACACCACTCCCAAGCCGGTGACGACTACTCTTCTTCTTTCGGTCATGTTTAGATTCTCCGATGTTGTGTTGTCCCACGCCTGTAGCCGGAACGCAACATTAATTGCCGGCAAAAACGTTCAAAAGCGTCACATCCGCCAGCCGCCGTTGACGTGCAGGACTTCGCCGGTAATATATGCCGAATCGTCCGATAATAGAAAACAGACGACGGAGGCGACCTCTTTCGGACTGGCCAGCCGTCCCATTGGTATTCCCAATCCTTTTTTCATCTCATCGGTCAATGGCGCAGTCATATCCGTTTCCACCATTCCCGGAGACACCGCATTCACGCGGATGCCTGATCTCGCGGCTTCGAAGGCAAGGCTCTTGGTCATGCTGACAAGTCCGGCCTTGCTTGCCGCATAATCCGCGCCCATCCATCCGCCGGGTCCGTGGGCGGCTACGGAAGCAATGTTCACAATGCAGCCACGTGACTGCTTGCGCATGGACTCGTACGCTTCCTTCGAGGCGAGCATCGCGGCATCAAGATTCAGATTGAATGTGGCTCTCCACTTGTCGAGCGTCAGGCCACGGAACGCGACAGCTTTTCCGCTGCCGGCGTTGTTCACGAGCCCATCCAGTCGTCCGGCAGCCTGCTGGAATTCCCGAATCATTTGTGACGCAACGGTGGGTTCAGAAAGGTCGCAAACCACAGAAATGGCACGCCCTGCGTTTTCTCTCGATAGATCGCCACAGACTGTCGCCACTCTTTCCGGATCGCGCCCGTGGATTCCCACTATGGCTCCCTTGGAAATCAGCAGCCCGGCGATGGCCCGGCCGATTCCGCGTGTGGATCCGGTCACCAGAATCGCCTTGTCCTTGAACTCGTGCATTGGCTCTTAGACCGTCAGAATTCGTTTACCCTCGTCAAGGAAAATGCCCTGGAGGTTCATTCTGAGGGACTCCGGGTTTGTGGCGGCTCGCATACCCTCGTCCTCTGTGATGATGCCATCCTTGATCATGAAATAGACCGACTGGTTGAATGTCTGCATGCCGTCTTCGCCGCCAACTTCTATGGCAGACGACAAATGCTCGATCTGGTTTTTCTCGATCAGCTTCCGCACCGTCGGCGTATTGAACATGATTTCCACTGCGGGCACGACTTTGCCGTGGATGTCCGGGATCAGGCGCTGGCAGATGACCGAATGTATGTTTGATGCGAGTCCCATTCGTATCTGGTCCTGCTCGTCGGACGGGAAGACGTCGAGCATTCTTGGTACGGCCATGTTGGCTGTGCCGGCATGGAGCGTGGAGAGTACAAGATGGCCGGTTTCGGACGCCAGCAGTGCCGTTCGAATACTCAATCTGTCGCGCATTTCACCGATGAGAATCACGTCCGGATCCTGCCGCATCAAATGCTTGAGCGCATGTTGATAGCTCAGCGTATCGAGGCCTACTTCGCGCTGGGTAATTACAGCCTGATCGTCAATGAACAGATATTCGACGGGATCTTCGACGGTCAGGATTCGAAGCCGCTGTGACCGGTTAATCTCGCCGATGATTGCGGCAAGGGTGGTGGATTTGCCGCTTCCAGTTGTGCCGGAAAGCAGGATTATGCCGCGTTCGGCAAAGGCCAGTTCCTTCAGTTGCAAAGGCAGGCGCAATTGCTCAAAGGTGGGAATTGTCGGCTTGACGTACCGCATGGCGATGGTCGGGATTCCCTGCGCGAAAAACGCATTTACGCGGAAACGGCCTATGCCTTCTTCCTGAAGGGAGAAATCGGCCTCATGTTCGGCGTCGAAGGATGTTCTCAGGTAGGACGGAAGAATGTCTTCGACGATTTTGCGCATGTCGTCGGGGGTGAGTTTTTCGAACCCGCTTTCCGTCAACTGGCTGTGTATGCGATAAATTGGCTCCACGCCAGATTTGATGTGAACGTCCGATGCGTCCAGCGATACGGCTCTTTCAAGAAGATCTCTTATGATGGACATCGTTACCCATCCTTTCGTATTGCGCTCAGCGTATTTTTACCATCAGCCAGATCCCAACAATCATGAACACAATATTTGACAGCCAGGCTCCAAGCCAGGCTGATATGACTTCCTTTATACCAAGAAAGGCTCCGACCTGATTCAGAAAATAAAACGCCAGAAAGAATCCGACGGCAAGAAAAACGCCGGAAAGGGCGTTTTGTCTGGCGCTCTTGCTTCCTGCGGGAATACCGAACAGTGTCACTATAAGGCATGCCCACGGCATTGCCAAGCGACGATGCAGTTCGACTTTTCTCTGGGCAATGTCCTTTCCAGATGACCCTTTGTGCGCTTTCAGGTAACGAACCATTTCCAGGTATGTGTAGTATTCCCACGACTTTGGCTCATTGACGAAATCCGCTGGTTTCTCGCTCAAGAAAGGCATCTGCCGGACCGACTGCAAATCTGGAACCTTCGGGGCGAGAGACCCATCGGGGTCGCCCTGTTCGTTGTATTTCTGTTCCTGGATTCCATAAAACCACCACTGGCCGTCCAGCCACTCGGCTTTTGCAGCGACGACGTCCATGGCCCGCGTTCCATCCTTGCGTTCCTGCGTCACTTTCACACGCAACAGGCGCTGGGGATTGTTGATGTCGAGTTCTCCGATCATCCATTGCCGGTGTCCTGCAATGCAGTAGTGCGGTTGGTCCTGCCGGATTTCATGCGCTGGGGGCTGAAATTTATGGGCGTAGCAATAGTCGCTCCAGTAAGCCGTCTGCGGCGCTATTGTCGTGCCCATCACGAGGTTAAACAGCGAGAACACGAGACCGACCCCGAGAAACGGGAACATCAGGCGATACATGCTTATCCCGCTGACGCGCATGGCGATGAGTTCGTTGCTCCGGGTAAGTTGCCATAGAGCGTAGATGGCTGCGAGAAGAAGGCAGGCCGGCACAAGATACTCGAATGCAGGGCAAAGGATGCCGAGGTAGTAGCGCGCTATGAACAAGAACGATGGATTGGCTTTGATGATGTCGCCAAAATGATCGAACAAATCCCAGATCACGACCAGCATTGAAAAAGCGACAAGGCAGTACGCAAGAGGGAAAATGAATCGGCGCAGCAGGTATTTGTCTATCAGCATCATATGGTCAAACCGGATTCAGGACAGGCCATAACACTGTCGGGACTGTATGAAACGCCGGAATCCCGGTCAACCCGCTTTTTCGCCGTGCAACTTCCATTCTTGCCGACCGCAGGAATGTGTCGTATTCTTTGAAGCACGTCCATTCAGGGCAAGGGGGGAGTTGGTTCAATGTTGCAATTCGAAGTTGAAAGTTGGGTGATTCTCGAAGCCGGGCTTATCGTAGCGCTGGCAATAGGGGTCATCTCGCTCTTCTATAAACTAAGCCAGAAGCGGGCCAACAACGAGCGTCTAATCCGGGCTCTTGGCGATCTCGAACAGCGGATGGCCGATTGCCTGAAAAGGGAAAACGGGGCGACACAAAGACTGACGTCATATCGCCAATGGTACAGGGGCCTGTTCAACGAGGTGCAGGACATCGTGCTGGTTCATGGCCTTGATAGCGACGGGATGCCGCGGCCATTTACGGAAGTGAACGATCTGGCCTGCAAAATGCTGGGTTATGAAAGAAATGAGTTGCTCTCCAAAACCATCGTGGACATTCAGGATGTCGAAATACCGGTAACATCTGGTTTCCTTGCGGGTTCCCAAATAGACGATCAGACAAAGAAACTGGCAGCAAAGATTGTGACAAATACGCTTGGCAAAGTCGTCAAGCGGGATCGCGTGAGCTATGAGGATTTCTTCAGGACGAAAAACAGGCAAAAGCTTCCTGTTATGCTGACCGTGTGCAAGTGCGATCTGATAGGCGAACCAATGATAATGTGGATTGGTCGCGATGTGACTGAACTCAGGGAAGGCCAGCGCGCGGTCAAGGAGAGCGAACGCCGCCTTAAAGAATTCTTCTCGCATTCGCCGCTCGGAATCGCCATGTATGACGCCGACAGGAAGCTCATAACCGTCAACGCGGCTTGTCTTAGAATGTTCGAGCTTCCTGACGATAGGGAATTCGAGCGCTTCAACATGTTCGACAATCCATTCCTGCCGCCGGATGCCAAACAGCATCTCGCCAAAGCCGAGTCGGTCCATTGCGAGGTGGTGGTTGATTTCGACAATGCACGTCTTGGCGGCCTGTTCGTCTCGACACGGCAGGGAAAAGGCCACTACGAAATGCTCATCAGTAATCTCGGCTGCGACCGTGAGTACCGGCCGAGAGGATATTTCGCCCAGATCCAGGATGTCACCCAGCGGCGCAAGATCGAGGCCGATCTTCGCAAACTGCAGACGGCGGGGGCTGGTGCGGAAGCGGTCAGCGGCATCTCCGGCGACTTGGAAGATGTGCCTCTGACGGACATGATGCAGATTCTCTGCGCCGGCGGCAAGGACATGGAGATCAAGATTATGAATCGGAGCGTGAAGGCGCAGGTCTTCATCCGCGGCGGCGATATTACCCATTGCGTTGTCGAAGGCAAGCAGGGCGAGGAAGCGTTCTATGAACTGATGCGCTGGCACGAGGGCAAGTTTACCGCAGAACCGTGCGATAAATTCCCGGAACGAACGATCATGGTTTCGGCAATGGCCCTGCTCATGGAAGGAGCCCGCCGCTTCGATGAAGGGCAGTCGAGTTAGGCGATAGGCGTACGTAGCACCGGCTTCAGCTGGAATTCCATCATTCCATCTTTCCGATTCCTTTTACGTTTCCAGGTTCAATGTTCGCTGACGGATTGCGAAGCCGGAACATCAACTGCATGGGCCGCCAGTCATGCAATCTTCGACCTTGGTCTGGCAGCGCAGGAATGCATCCACTACGCCTGGGTCGAACAATATGCCGCGATTCCTGACTATTTCCCCGGTCGCCTCCTCAGCGCTGCGGGGCACCGAGTATGGGCGGTTTGAGCGGATGGCGTCATAGGTATCTGCTACTGCGAAAATTCTCGCCTCCAGACAGATTGCTTCGCCTTTCAAACCACGCGGATAACCGGAGCCGTCGAAATGTTCGTGATGCTCAAGGATTATCGCCGCAGCTCTTTCCAGAGCGGGGCAACGGCGCACAATTTCGTAGCCGATCTGCGGATGAGATTTTACGATATTCCATTCTTCCTCCGTCAAAGGTCCCTGCTTCATGAGAATGGCATCGGGCACGCCGATTTTTCCTATATCGTGCAAAAGGCCTCCATGCCCGATCATTTCTATCTCTTCCGGTGACATTTGCATTTCTCTTGCGATGACCTGTGCCATCAGGGAAACACGCTTGCAATGTTCGCCGGCTTTGTTCTCGTGCGCCTCGAACATGGCCGCCATCGCCTCCACGGCGGAGCGGTATGATTCCGTGATCTGGCCCAACGCCTTGCTTAGAGCGCCGCTGTGTTCCGTAAGCATTTGTTCGAGATGCCGCTGGTAAAGTCGGTTTTCACGAAGGAACTGCCGGTATTGCATCGCCCGTTCGACCGACGACGTAAGTTGGGTCGCTGAGATCGGCTTCTCGATAAAATCCACCGCCCCAAGGCGCATGGCCTCTGTTGTATTATTCACGGTTGCAAATCCAGTCATCATTATGCAGATAATGGTGTCGTCAATCAGCCGCAGTTGCTTCAGGAGATCCAGTCCATTTTGGTCGGCCAGTCGCAAATCCACAAAAGCCACATCAATCTGTCCGTGCTCTTTTTCCGCTGTCATGCGGGCTTCGTCGGCGTTGAGGGCAACAACCACGCTGTAGTGTTCTCTTTCCATGAGCGTGCATATCATCCTGCAGATTTCCGGGTCATCGTCCACAACGAGGATCCGTCCCTTACCCTTGTCGGCATCGGAAGATCTATTGCGATTTGCGATAGGAACCGGCACCATGTTGCCGACCGCAATAAATTGGGCCGTCGAATCAGGCGCAGAAAGGCACAGCATGTTGCGACCCAGCTGCTTGGCTCGGTATAGGGCCTGATCGGCTCGCATCAGGATCTGCTCCGCAGACTGCTGGCTTCCCATTCCTGTAGCAGCGCCGATCGAAATCGTGGCTCGGAGATTGTGAATTCCCTGACAAAAGATCTGTACTCGAAATGTGTCCAGCAAGCGTTCTGCGACACGATGGGTTTCCTCCATACCGGTCAAAGGGAGAATCACGACGATCTCGTCACCGCCGTAACGAACGACGGTGTCGCCTGCCCGGACGGTCGCTCGGATCAAGCGGGATGCTTCGACAAGTATCTGGTCGCCAACAGGATGACCATAAGTGTCGTTCAGCACTTTGAAGTGATCGATATCGATCATCAGTAGACTGAGTGGCAGGCTGCGTCGTTCTCCCAGCTGCCATGCGCGGTTGAGTTCTTCATCGAACACCCGGCGGCTGTAAAGTCCTGTCAGCGCGTCGCGCGCCGCCTGGCCTCGCGTCTCGTCGAGAAGCTGATCGCGTTGCGCTTCCGCCGCCTTCAGTTCGGTGATGTCGGTGATCAGTCCATCGTAGGATATCAGCCGCTGATTTTCGTCCAGCGTCGGAACGGAGACGTTTCTCACCCAGCGGATGGAGCCGTTTTTGTGGCTGATGCGATGCTCGACGCTGTGGATGCTTTTCTCCTTCTGGACGGCCTCGATCTGGCCCGTCACCAGAGGCCTGTCCTCCTCCAGGATCATGCTGAACCATAACCCTGGGTTCGACTGGTATTCCGAGGTTGTGTAGCCGGTCACTTCCTGCGTTCCTGGATAGTGGACGGTGCAGACCGGTTTTCCATTATCCAGAAGCACCGTGAACATAAACCCATGCATCGCCATGACGACTCTTTCATAGCGCGCCTGGCTGGCCTTCAGTTCGGTTTCCAGGGCCTTTCGACTGGTGATGTCCTCGGCCACTTTCAAATAATGTTCGATTGGTCCCTGCGCGTCGCGGATGGCTGAAATGACGGCGGCTTCCCAGTACATCTCGCCGTTCTTTTTGCGGTTATGAAATTCGCCCTGCCAGTCCGCGCCCGTTCGTAGCTTCGCCCACAAGTCGGCGTAGACCGCTGGCGTCATCTGTCCGGATTTCAGGAGGCGACTATGCTGGCCGATGATCTCCTCGCGAGTATAGCCTGTCAGTCGGCAGAACATGGGATTAACGTATTCGACGTTTCCATTGAGGTCCGTGATGACAACGATGCTTGGGCTTTGTTCCACGGCTCGCAAAAGTACATCCGCCAATCCATTATGACCTTCGCTCAT
>CAZASC010000050.1:0-22913 GCA_964487695.1 uncultured Victivallales bacterium | reverse complement strand
CCGGCATACGACAACATGCGCTTAATTGCTATTTCAAGGGCTGACCCCACTTTCCGACGACGGACTTCTATTTCGGCAAGCCGTATTTCGTTGACGCAAAAACCGGCAAGCTCACCAGCGTCGGCCCCGATGGCATTGCCGGCACCAAGTACGACATCCAACTCGGCCAGTCGTTTTGAGCTGTCGGCGGGGGAACAACAGCTTGTCTTGCCCCGGAATCGTTTGCTAGTATAAGGACATGGATTCAGATAACGGCAAACGGGAAACGCTGTCGCGATGGGGCTGGTACGCGGCGTGCGCCGGGCTGGTCATCTTCTATTTCTTCAATGTCCTGACCTTTTTCGATTACACTCAGGACGATCCCGGCATTACGTTCCGCTATGGCGCAAACCTGTTCGACGGCAAGGGATTGGTTTACAACGGCGGTGACCGTGTCGAGGGCTATAGCAATTTCGGTTTCGTCGTCCTGATGGGGCTGGTCTGCAAGCTGCTGAGTTTTCTCGATCATTACCGCTATTACGTGATTGCGGCAGCGAAATTCATCAATCTGGCCGCTGGTCTGGCGACCTTGTTCTTCTGCTACAGGTTCAGCAGGGATTTCCTGAAGAAGGAACGTTACATCGCTTTACTCACGGCGTTTCTTGTGGCGGCAAACGGCGCGTTTGTGATCAATGTTTCTTCCCCGATGGAAACTGCGACCTACTCGCTGTTGTTGATGATGGTCATGTTTTTCCTGTCGCGCTATCAGCGCGACATAGGCGCGCCGATGACTGGAGTGCTGGTGCTGGGCTTCGTGTTTTCCATCTGGCGAATTGATGCGCCTGTACTGGTGGCGGGCTTCTTTCTCGCTTTCCTGCTCGCGCGGCGATTCAGAGTGCAAAGGCGCGACTGGCTGCTCTTGGTCGGCTGGCTCGCACTTTACGGCGGCTACACAGCATTCCGGCTTCTCTATTTTGGCCAGCTGTTGAACAATCCCTTTTACGCGAAGGTCGCCCCAGGTATGGATGTGCCAATCCTTCTTTCCTACACAGACCAGTACTTCATGTGTCTTGGGGATAACTCTTTCTTGTTTCTTGTGATCTTCCTGCTCGCCGTGGCCCTTGATTACGAGAGGTATCTCCTCCCGCTCGTGCTGATTGCGACTCAATGGGCGTACATTGCGGTGGTGAACGGGGACTGGATGCCAGGCTTCCGTTTCTGGGCGCCGCTGACTCCGTGCATGGCATTTCTGCTGGTCGGCGCCATTGATCAGCCCTTCAAAGGTATGTCGGCCCGACTGCAATCCGTACTCAAGACACTGCTGATCGCGGCGGTTGCGTTTTGGTGGGCAGCCGGCGCGAGGAACATTTACGAGCTCGGCGGCTACAAGCCGTATCGTTTCTTCAATAATTTTCGCACGATGTCGCTGGTGAGCATGAATCCATACTGGCCAACGGCCCGGTGGCTGGAGGGGCACGCCCAGTCGAATACCGTCATCGCCGTGCAGGAGGGCGGGTTCATTCCGTTTCTCACAAATCTCAAGGCAATAGAAAGCTACGGGTTGTGCAATAAGGAACTCACCCGCGTTCCGGGCAATCGCGGCAAACTGGGCTTGAAAGTGACATGGCAGCTTGACGATCCGGGAACGCGCTGGATCATTAATCAGAAGCCGGACTTTCTCATTATCGGTCCGTCAAATGATTACAAGGCTCCACAGACTCTGTTTGGAAATTACGCGCTGGTGCCAATGCAGCAGGCTTCCATGTTCATCTATGTGCGCAAAGATTCTCCGGCTGTGATCGGCGTTCAGCCGCCGATGCAGACGAAATGAAGTGCGAGCATGTCGGTTACGGAATGGTTGACCGGTGAACGTTCAATACATTTTCTACATCTATCTATGAAAGCAGTGCAAAATATTTCAGCTTAAGATGACAAAGAATCGCCCATCCCTGCAAGATAGCTATGATGGTGGGGTGTCAAAAAGGGTGGCGGATCATGGGTAGTGCAAGCTTGCTATTTCTGTTTCTGTGGCCCTTACTGGTATCTCAAGGCCGCCGCACAGAATCATGCGAAGGCGAAACAGAGGCTCGATGGCATCCAAACGCAGACGCTCGTTTCTCCGGAAGACTGTTATGTCACCGTAATGACTTGAACACCGGCGGCCTTTCCTTCAACATGACAAGCCATGAAGTCGCAATCAAGAGACGCTGCTGGCGTCGCGTCGAATAAGTCAAAATTCTCACTGGCGGCAAATTATGATCCTGAGCTGATTCCGGCCATTGCCTCATATCCAGTGGATGAAGTGTATGGCAAGTTGTCCTCGGATGGCATCAGCGGCGGTCGTCCCGGCTACATGGCAACGCCTGTCTCAAGGAAGCAACTGCACGACTACGTAAGACTGCTGGAATCGCACGGGATTGCTTTCAATTACCTCTTGAATGGAGCCTGCTTTGGCAATCGCGAGTGGACGCGCGCCTGGCAGAAACTTCTAACAGTTTTACTGGGTCAACTGCACGACATGGGAATCACTCGCATTACGGTGTCAACCCCGTTCCTTCTTGAGCTAGTGAAGAAACGATTTCCTGAATTCAAGGTTAAAGTGGGTATTTACGCACAGGTGGATACACCGCGGCGGGCGCGTTTCTGGGCTGAGCTTGGAGCAGACGCGATCACACTGGAAAGTTTTTCGATCAACCGCGATTTTGCCCGGCTCGCCGCAATCCGCAAGGCCGTGCAGTGCGAATTGCAACTCATAGCCAACCATGTCTGTCTGCCGAACTGTCCCATGCAGGTGTATCATCAGAACGGGTTTGCCCATGCATCCGACGGATCCGGCGTTCTTTTTATCGATTATTGTATTCTCGGGTGTTCGCGTCGGCGACTCGAAGATCCATCGCTTCTGATTAAAGCGGGTTGGATTCGGCCCGAAGACCTCGGTATATACGAGGCAATGGGCTATACAACTTTCAAATTGCTGGAGCGGGGCATACCGTCATCCGAGTTGCTGCGCCGATTAAAGGCATATAGCGAGCGTCGGTTTGATGGCAATCTGGCAGATATATTGCTTTCCTACGGATTCAGGGAGCCGGTCAAGAAGCAGTCATTCTGGGCCATGCGGCATTTCTGGAAGCCACGACAGGTCAACCCGGCAAAGTTGAAGCGACTCTTCGACCTGGCCCAAAAACAGGGCATGCTGTTCACGAAGACTGATGGGCCGATTAGAATCGATTCGCGGAAGATTCCGGCAGACTTCCTCGGCGGTTTCGCGGCACGGGATTGTTCGTCGCTGGCGTGTGCCGAGTGCGGATATTGCGACAGCATTGCCGAAAAGGCGGTATCGGTGAGATCAAGCTTTCGAGATGAGATCCTGAAATTGTATTCAGGTGTGGATAACGCGATGGCCACAGGGGAACTCTGGAATGCTTGACGTGCGTGCCACGGAGCCGGAGATTATTGATGATCCCGCGTGCGATTCAGTGCTGGCAGCTTCGAGCTATCGCTTCATGACGATGATCAATGCTTGTACCGGCGGGACAGCGGTGGTGCGGCGTTTCCTCGCCGACAAGGCGAGGGAAGCTGGGAACGGCCGCACTTTGCGCATTCTCGATGTCGGGGCAGGCAGTTGCGATATTCCGGTGGCGGTCAGCCGTTGGGCGGCGCGGCGCGGTATCCGCCTGCAATTCACATGCCTCGAACCGTCCACCAAGGTTATTCAGCTGGCCAGAGCGCGCCTGGCGTCGGAATCTGACAATGTGCAAGTTCTGCAGGAGGATGTTTTTAAACATCAGCCGGTTGAGCCATATGACTACGCCACTGCGTCCATGTGTTTCCACCACTTCACAGACGCACAAATTCTCGATGTATTGCCACGGCTCAGATCGTTTGTCCGCAAGGGCGTTTTGATCAACGATCTCCGCCGTACACCGCTTGCCTTATTCGGCGCCTACCTGTTAACGATCGGCGCTGCAGCAGGTGTCCGGCACGACGCAATGGTTTCGGTACGCCGCGGCTTCAAAAGTCCCGAGTTGAAAGCTCTCCTGCAACAAGTTCCTGACAGCGCACTTTCCATTAAAGCCGTCTGGTGTTTTCGTGTCTCCGCTGAGGTCACCTTCCTACGCGGATAGACGCGATAGCGAATGGCTTTTCAGAACCGCAATTCGGGTTCGTGCCAGCTTGCCACCTGATGCCGGGCTTTCTCCAGCTCGTCGCGCAGTTTGGACTCGTAGTCGTTGAGGAACCGTGTGCGCTCCGCTGGAGTCCTGAAGATCCAGCGATTCATTTCCGGCGACAAGACCGTCTTGCCCCAGTCGCTCCTTGTTGTGTGCAGGGCAAGCCCGGCTGCTTGCGGGTGCGCTCAAGCGGGCAAGTCCCGTCCCAGTCAGGCAAAGACGAAGGGTGATGAAGGCAACTGTATCCATGCGAAGGGAGTGGAGATCCCATCTTCGCCCTTCGGGCTACGCCGTGGTCTTCGAGAAGCCGGCCTGCCACGCCGTAGGCTTGGCGAAGGCGGGAATCGAAAATGCGGGCCGACTGTATAAGGAAGCGGATATGAGGCGGGGGTGCGCAGGACGAGGCTCGCAACACAAATCCAGAGTCTTCCAGTGACCAAGCGCATCACATAGATCCGACGGTCATGTGCTGAATGCAGCAAGGAAGTACACCGGGAGATCCGGTGCGTGTCTCGCAAGGGACTGAGCGTGCAGCAATGCTTGCCCATTGCGCATCGGTAGTCAGGCAAGGCTAGTGAGGCACTGCAAGAACGTAAAACCTCCGCTGAGGGCGGAAAGGGAGCAAAATAAACATGAGTGGAGTGGTCGGAATAGCCAAGGCGCGATATTCACCGGACAACAAGAATTTATACCGATACGGGGCAATTGCCGGTTAGTGAATCCGTGGGCAAACTACCGGGTGTCTTTCCGGTGCTTAAGGCAAAAGCGGATCAACTGAAATTGCCGCATGACGCACAACTGGACTCACACGGCACAGGCTTTTTGGGTCACGGTGTGTCATTTACTGTCAACGATGCCAAAGACAGCGATGTAGACATGAAGCCAGCAAACATTGCTCAGAGTCACTGTGTGTCACTTGCTGTCACGATAGGTCAAGAAACAGATTGGTGCACCCGAGAGGAGTTGAACCTCCACAGCCTTGCGGCCACAAGGTTCTGAGCCTTGCGTGTATGCCAATTTCACCACGGGTGCGCTACACCATTAATATAACTACAGGAGGAATAATAATGGAAAACAACCGCATAGGTCAACAGTATAGAAAATCAGCATAGAAAAGCGCCGAACCAGACGCATTTCGTCAGCGCACAGGCAAGCGCTGGGCTGGCATTCGCGCCATTCCGGAAATATCGCTGGACTTGTAAGCATATCGTTAAAAATGGTGTTTTAGCCCACCTGCGCTGTGATGGTTTTTTGAAAAGCGACCAAACAAAAAAACAGAACAGAGATTACCCGAAAAAATGCAGTTATTACACCTCGCACCTCGATCCTCTCCCGTTGCGGGAGAGGATCGAGGTGCGGGGTATTTGCGGTATGTACGAATCTTTCCGGCTTGGGCAGGAAGGGGTGCACGACTAATTCAATCGAGAAGGGAAATAGGGGTGCTTTTTGTTTGTTGCGTACTATATACTCGAGTATATAGTTACACCGTGAAACACACAAAAACGCAAGTCGGGCTTCTTCAACAGATCGCAAACATTGAACGCATGGAACCTGGCAAGCTCTGTGTCATTGGCCAAGGAAAGGACGGACCATACTACAACCTGCAATGCCGCGAGAATGGCGCTCCAGTTAGTCGTTATGTGGCTCAAGACCAAGTGGAACGGGTTAAGGAGAACACGGAGAACTACCGTACGTTTCAGGCTCTGGTTGAGCAGTACGCACAACAGATCATCACGAGGACTCGGGAAGAACGGCTCGATGGTAAACAAAAAGGACAGAAAGCTTCCAGCGAGCCCAGTAACAAGATCTCCAGAGTTTGATCGATCAGTTTCTTTCGCAACATGTTGTTGGAGAATAGGTTTTAGGAATAGATGGGTTGATCCGCACCGCGTTGTTCCGGACGGGTGCGGAAATTGTCGGCCATCTGTTTCAGACGATTGCCGACAGGATCGATGCAGCCTATCAACCTCAGCCCGGTGAGACTTTTAAAGAAAAGGCATCGATAGATGTCCAGTGTCTATTCGGCAACTTTACCTTGCGGCGCGATTATTATTACAGTCCCGTACGTGGCGGCCATTATCCTGCGGACGGTGCCGTTGGGTTGGAGATCGGGCATACACCGGCATTGGTCCGTTTGGCTTGCTTGGTGCGGATGAAGTCGGCTTCGATAAAGCCGAGAAACACCTTCAGGAAACCGGCAATATTTCTATAGACTCCCGGCAAATTCACCGGTTGGTCCAACGTGTGGGCGCGGTTTCTGAAATATGGCAGCAGCGGCAATATAAACACGGTCAGGAAGACAAAACTCCGATTCCGATCATATGTGTCAGTGCGGATGCCACCGGTATTCCGATGCGCAAAAAGGAATTGCTGGGGCGGAAGGGAAAACCTGATGGAACAGTCAAGACGCGCCAAGTCTATCTCGGTTGCGTCTTCACTCAGCACCGGGTGGATGGACAAGGACGACCGGTCCGGGACGGGAAATCAGCCTCGTCTGTGGAAAACAGCGATGTGTTTGGTCCCATCCTGCGATGGGAGGCGTTGCGCCGTGGCATGGCCTGTGCCGGCAGAGTGATCTTGCTTATTGACGGGGCTCATGGACAGGAGAATCTGGGATTGATAAACTTCAAAGACGCCATTCAGATTGTGGATTTCCATCATGCCATGGAACATGCCTGCAAGGTACTGGTGGCATTGCTGGGCAACAAAGAGCATACCTATTACAAACGCCGATACGGCGAATGGGCGAAGCGGTTACTCAAAAATGGCGTCTAAAATGTGATTGCCGGCGTACGCAAGGAATGTGCCGGAGATCCCAGAGCAGAAGTTGTGGAGAAGGAATTGCACTACTTCGTCTGTAAAATCGCCCGAATGCAGTATGGAACTTTTTGAAAACTTGGGTGCTTCATCGGTTCAGGTGTGATCGAAGCCGGATGCAAAACTGTTATCGGTGGATGGTGCAAACAATCCGGCATGTTCTGGGGCGAACCAGGAGCTGAGCACATCCTGTCGCTACAGTGTATTAACTCCAGCCGGCGTGATGACACTTTATGGAAATATCGCCTCGACCTGTTGCCGGCTCGTCATACACTCATCCGCCGTTCTGCATGATGCCTATGAAGAATACTGTCGTGCACCCGCAGGAATTCAGCCGGCCTGTTTCCTGTTGACCGAAAAGCCGCGAGCTATCATGCTGGGAACAACATCGATTGGACGACAATAATGACGAGTGGAGGTATGCAATAATATGCCTGACATGTTGGTCAAACTCTACGATCTTCCGGCAGTGGATAATTTACTTGCGAAGCTTAAAGAAGAAGGAATTATAATTCGTGCCGCGATGCCGTACGAGAGGAAACAGATTGTCGCGTGGGTGCGAACCAGATTCGGTGACGGGTGGGCAAATGAATGCAATGTTGCATTCGGAAATCATCCCGTTTCTTGTATCATCGCCACTGAGGAGGGATCGATCATAGGGTTTGGATGCCATGAGTGCACTTGCAGGAATTATTTCGGGCCAGCAGGTGTGGCTGAGCAGAAACGAGGGCGGGGAATAGGTAAAGTTCTGCTTCTCTCATGCCTGCACGCAATGGCAGCTAACGGCTATGCCTACGCTATCATAGGAGGGGTTGGTCCATCCGATTTTTACGCGAAAGTCGCCGGAGCAATGATAATCGAAGGTTCCACCCCCGGAATCTACCGTGATCCATTAAAGAAAGAAGAAAGTTGACTCGAATCTTCATTCACGGCTTTTGGCCCCTCGCCAAGACGTTTAGGCTTGCTGGTTCGGGCTTTATGCCCAAGGGCACCGCTGATTTACAGTGTGGTAATGTCGTGACGGTAGCTCTAATTCCACTTTGAGCCGAAGCGCTTCTTGAAATATCGCGAGGCAAACGAAGTCATGGCCTCCTTTTGCTGGGACGTCTCGATGCTTTTTTGCATGTGAGCTTCGATCTGCGTCCTGTCGGCGATGGAGTTCAGGGTCTTGAGCAACTCGTGTATCGCCGGCATGGCCATTCCCTGTAACAACAGCGAATGTCTTTCTGCGGGCGAATAGAACGCGTTGACATCGGCGAGTGCTATGTGCGCATCAATCACGCGCTTTATCTTCTTGTATGTTTCACTTGCGGCACCGCCCAGCTTGCGCAAGACTTCGACATCCATGCCTTTGAGTTCTTCGGCTCCCAGCACTGGTTTCTGGCGCAACTCGCGAATCATATTATTGACATCCACGGTTGCAGCATTTCCGGAAGCGGCCGCCAGATTCAGGATATCTGAGCTTGGCTTCGGAGTTGATTCTGACGCCTGGGCTGCTGGATTTGATGCCGCTGTCTGGATCGCTTGATGATGAATCGAACATTCGAAATATTCACGGAAGAATTGAATGTCAGCCGCTAATATGACTCCTTTCTCCACATGAAGCAATTCACACGCATATTCAGCCGTCTTGACGGCGTCCTGTTTATTCCTGACGAAAGCATCGGCGACCTTTCGGGAGATTTCTTCCATCACTTTCGCTGCATCGGACTTTGAGTTCCTGGCGTGATCGGCTATCACTTGTTTCACGCGCACAGTTGTCTCTCGAAACCCCAGAATGGCGTCTATGACGTCCATTTGGATGTCTTTTCTACCGAGGGCATCGTTGATGGCCGCCAGGAGACTCTCCTTTGAGTTTTCCTGACCAAGCCAATACATTTCATCTGCCAGTTCGATTTTGGCTTCGCAAAGATTTTGCAGCTTACTGCGGGTCATGTAGTCTTTGACAACTTCGTCCAGGGTGGGTTGCCGCTTCTCCGTAACCTTTGCCGCAAGGACACGCTCCACCATGGCGGTCACTTCCTGGGCCGTGAAAGGCTTGGTCATGTAATCGAACGCGCCCAGTTGCCTGGTCTCATTCACAGTCTCGGCGGAGGCATAAGCGGTCAACATTACAACCGGCAGATTGGGATGGTCTCGCCGTATCCGACGAAGGAGCTCAATCCCGTTCATTGGATCCATGCGAATATCGGAAATCACAAGGTCCGGCGGAGACGACGCAATAAGACTGAGCGCCGTGTTGCCGTCCTGAGCGGTTGCAACTTCGTGAGTCTTCGACAAAACCGCTTTAAGAACGCCCAATACGAGCTGTTCATCATCTACCGCTAGTATCCGAGCCATGGCAAATTATTCCCCTTCCAGAGACTGCTTCCGCCTGCAGCTTCCCAATTTAGCACGGGCCCGATTACACACCACTTTCGAGATTGAAGTCAAGTAGGGAACGGTCGTTTTTGCAGTCCATATGCATGCCATCCAGGCATTCTTCCCATTTCCGTTGCTTTCTACCGCCTATATTATATTCTAATCTCCATGCGTGATCTGCCAACAACCGTCGTTGCGAACAATAAAGGAAAGATAGTTGACTGGCCCGGGCTTGTCGCTGCCGGGCGCAGTGGACGCGTCCTTTATCCCCTTGCCCAAGCGAACCTTATTCCCTTGCCGAAAGACAGCAAGCTCTATCTCCTTCCCGACAGGCGCGCTGTAGGCTTTAGCGGGACTGGCGTGACCGTCTGCCCTGAAGCCGGATTCAGCGCCGTTGCCGCTTTCCTGCCGCCCGGCTACACCGCGCTCTCCCTCGCCGCCTTCGAGCGCGACAAAAAAGCGCCACAGCTCCCATTATACTGCTACTGCGCCGTCTGCTGGCATCAGGGCAAATTCCACGTTCCAGCTGTGCGCGTGGACACCGATCCGAAACACGATCCTTCCAAATTCGATCTTCGAGAGGTGGAAAAACAGGTCAAACGCCTGATCAAGAAATATCCGCACAACCGGCTGATCTCGCATCATGGCCTTGTCTGTGCACTTGAATATGCCTGTCCAAATGCAGCGAATCTGTTCCTGGGCCGATGGGAAGCGCCAGTGGCGGTCTCTGGCGGATGCAACGCCACATGCCGTGGCTGCATCTCGGAACAGAAAGCCGGTCCAGTCAAGGCTCCGCAGAAGCGAGTGGAATTCGTTCCGACTGTGGACGAGATTATTGAACTCGGCGTGCCGCATCTTGAGGAGGCTCCCCTTGCCATGGTCAGCTTCGGGCAGGGCTGCGAGGGCGAACCGCTGCTTCAAGGGAAGCTGATAGAGAACGCCATTCGCGAGATTCGCAAGAGAACACAGCGTGGAATAATTCACCTCAACACCAACGGCAGCAAGCCGGCTGTCGTAGCGCGACTTATAGAAGCTGGACTTAACAGCATTCGTGTCTCCCTTAACAGCGCAAGGGAGCCGATCTACTCTGCGTACTACCGTCCTCGAGGCTACTCTTTCGGCGACGTCATGGAGACATTGCGAATCGCCCGCGAAGGTGGCCTGTGGGTTTCGCTTAACTATCTGACATTCCCGGGCGTAACTGATGACAGCAGTGAATTCGCCGCATTCTCAGAGTTGCTCGACACTGTCAGGCCGCGGATGATCCAGTGGCGCAATCTCAACATCGATCCTGACGTGTATATGGAAATGGTGGAGAAAGTGTGCCCGGCCTCGCGACTGAGCTTCGCCGGCATGCCCAACATCATGCGCCGTATCCGCGCCAGATTCCCATCCATCAAGCACGGCTATTTCAATCCGTCTTTTTCGCGACCGCTTTAGTTCGCCAATCATACGGCTCCGCAGAGCGTCGCCATCCCGAGTCTGCTCCATAATTTGGAGGGCGAGACTCCGTCGAGCCGTGGCCAATCAGAGTACCAACACCGAGGACGCCTTGCCTCAGCGCATCGGGTAAATGCGGCCACGCTTCAACTATTTCTTGGATTACCGCACGTCTTTTGCTACAGTATGACTCTAGTTGTGCTTTAGGGTGGATTTTATTCAATGGTGACGTGCGCCTGCGGAGGTTCAACTCGGGTGCACCAAAACCTGCAAGGTCAAGCTGACACGTTCTCTCGGAATCACGCCCTACAGAGCTGACAGAGCTGATTCAGAGAGATTTGTTTGTGATGGCTTTGCGCGTTGGGAGAAATAGATGAAGATATATCTGAACGGAAAACTCGTCCCGGAGAGTGCGGCAAAGGTGTCCGTTTTCGATCACGGGCTGTTGTATGGCGACGGCGTGTTCGAAGGGATACGAAGTTACAGCGGACGGGTGTTCATGCTGAAGGAACACGTTGACCGTCTGTATCGCTCGGCAAAAGCGATCGCCCTGGATATACCGATGACCAAGCAGGCAATGGCTACGGCCGTGATCAAAACGTGCAAAACCAACAACACCACCGACGGATATATCCGGCTGGTTGTTACTCGAGGCGTTGGCACGCTTGGGCTCAATCCATTCAACTGCAAGACGCCGCAAATCATAATCATAGCGGGGAACATCCAGCTTTATCCTGAGAAGTTGTATAAAAACGGTCTGTCCATAATCACGGTGGGAACTGTGAGAAATCATCCAGAGGCCGTAAACCCGAGCATCAAGAGCTTGAATTATCTTAACAACATTCTGGCCAAGATCGAGGCCATAAACGGCAACGTTGAGGAAGCGATAATGCTGAATCACAATGGATATGTGTCCGAGGCGACTGGCGACAATATATTCCTTGTGCAAGGCGGGGCACTGGTGACGCCGCCGGTTTATGCCGGGATTCTGGAGGGCATTACGAGGGATGTGGTGATGCAGCTTGCCAGCGATGCCGGATACGAAGTCCGCGAAACAATGATGAACCGTTACGATCTCTACAACGCCGATGAGGTGTTTCTCACCGGGACGGCGGCTGAGCTCATACCCGTTGTGGATATAGACAAGCGGGCAATCGGCAATGGAAAGCCAGGCAAAGTCACCAAGGACCTTGCTGCGCGATTCAAGAAGTTTGTAAATACCGTGGGTGAACCCATCGGGTGAACGACGCGGATTCGAGGGAAGCAAATGCAGTGCGAGATATGTGAAAGCAATGAGGCGAATGTGCATCTAAAGCAGGTGTGCAACGGCATGGTGCGTGAGGTGCACGTTTGCCAGGAGTGCGCCGCGAAGCACGGCTTCGACGCGCAGTCGCAATTATCGCTGACGGATTTCCTGTTCGGGGTGGCCGGCACGCAGCAGGATCTCCTGTTGCCGGGCTCCGGGAAGTCGTGTCCGGTCTGCCACTCGCGATGGAACGACTTCAAGAAGACGACGCGTCTTGGTTGTTCCACGTGTTACGAGACATTCTCGGAAGATTTGGAACCGGTCCTGGCTTCGATGCACAAGAAAGACCAGCATATCGGCAAAGCGCCTGCCGGCAGGGCCGCATGCATGGAAGCAGCCGCGCTTCGCAAAGCCCTGGGAGAGGCCGTTGCGGCGCAGAATTTCGAGGAAGCGGCCAGGTTGCGCGATCGCATCAGGGAAGCCGGGACAGCGCGCCCGGCAGCGACGGAAACGGAGAAGGCAAAGTGTTAGTTGACGATTTTGTGAAACAACCCGGATCGTGGCTTTCGATGAAGCAGGATACCGGTGTCGTAATAAGCAGCAGGGCTCGTCTGGCCCGCAACGTCCGCAATGTGGCTTTCCCGGAATGGGCAGGAGAAGAAGAGTGCGTGAAGCTTTGCGGCGAACTGCGCGAGGCGCTTGGAAATGTCTCGTTGCTCAGGGGCTCGTTGTTTCTGGATATGGGCACGCTCGATCCAGTTGACAAAGAGGTGCTGAAAGAACGGCATCTCATCAGCAATGAACTGGCGGAGAGGGGCAAGGGAAGCGCACTTGCGGTCACCTCAGATGAAGGCATAGCAGTGATGGTTAATGAAGAGGACCATCTTCGTCTTCAGGCCATCAGCCCTGGCTTGAACATTGCCGATGTCTGGGAAAAAGTGAATATCGTGGATTCCGAGCTCGACAGGAAGCTGGATTTTGCGTTCAGCGACAGGTTGGGTTATCTTGCAGCATGCCCGAGCAACGTCGGCACCGGCTTGCGGGTGAGCGTGATGATGCATCTTAGCGGGCTGCGTTTGATGAACGAGATAGAACCTGTGATCAAAGGGATGAACAGGATAGGCGTGGCCGTGCGCGGCTTGCTCGGCGAAGGAACCGAGGCATATGGCAACATGTTCCAGGTTTCCAATCAATCCACGCTGGGCGAAACCGAACAGGGCATCATTGACGCTTTGATGAAGATCGTGAGCGAGGTTGCCACGCATGAGCAGAATGCCAGGGCACGGCTGATGGAAGGAAAAAAAATACATATTCTCGACCAAATTGGCCGCGCTTGTGGTATACTTATGCGAGCGATGGTAATGTCGTCGAGAGAGGCGATTGATCTATTGTCAATTCTGAGGCTCGGCATTGACATCGGGATTGTGAAGAATCTGACCGTGTCGCGGATCAATGAGACGATCCTTTTGACACAACCGGGGCACCTTCAGAAATTTGTGGGCAAGGTTTTAAGTCCACAGGAGCGCGACGAGGCTCGCGCGCGGATCGTGAGACAAAAATTGGGCGATATTTCCATATGAGGTGTTTATGAGTAGTTTTGCTAATTTTACGCCAAGAGCGCAGAATGTCATACAACTCGCGAGGCGCGAGGCTGCAAATTTCAACCATTCCTATGTCGGCACAGAACATCTGCTTCTCGGGTTGATTGCGCTTGGAGAAGGGGTTGCAGTGAACGTGCTTGACAGGATGGGTGTGTCCCTGGATGCCGTGCGGCTTGAAGTCGAAAAAGCTGTAGGACACGGCCCGGAAACCAAAACCATCGGCGATCCGCCATTCACTCCCCGATCGAAGAAAGTGCTGCAGCTCGCCATGGCGGAGGCCCAGACATTGAATCATACCTATGTCGGAACTGAGCATATCCTGCTGGGTTTGCTGCACGAAGGCGAAGGCATTGCAGCCCAGGTGTTGAGAAATCTCGACGTTGACCTGGAAAGGACGCGCCTAGAAGTCATGAAGGAATTGGATCCCAATTTTGAGCCGCACGACACTGCAACAGTGCCGCCGGCAGCCGGGGGCGCCCCGGAAGCAAAGAAGAACGTATTGGGCGATGTCAAAACGCCGGCGCTCAACGCCTTTGGCCGTGACCTTACCGAGTTGGCGAAGAAGGACGAATTGGACCCGGTAATTGGCCGCAATGAGGAGCTTGAACGAGTGATCCAGATCCTCTGCCGCAGGCACAAGAACAATCCGGTGTTGATTGGAGAAGCAGGCGTTGGCAAGACGGCTGTGGTTGAAGGGCTCGCCCGCGCGATCATCGCCGGGGACGTTCCTGAAATAATGAGGGGCAAGAAGGTCATCGTTCTGGACATGGCCCTTATGATCGCCGGCACAAAATACCGCGGCCAGTTCGAGGAGCGAATCAAGGCTGTGATGGACGAAATCAGGCGCGCGAAGAATATCATCCTCTTTATCGACGAACTCCACACCATCGTTGGGGCAGGGTCCGCCGAAGGGACGATGGATGCGTCTAATATCATCAAGCCTGCACTTTCCAGGGGCGAGCTACAATGCATTGGCGCCACCACAATGAACGAATACAGGAAGCACATCGAAAAAGATTCAGCGTTGGAGCGGCGTTTTCAGCTTGTCATGGTGGATGAGCCTTCCGTGGATGACACTATAGAAATTCTAAAGGGAATCCGGGACAGATACGAGCAACACCATAATGTGCGGTATACGAATGAAGCGCTTGAGGCGGCAGCGCGTTTGTCGAGTCGCTACATCAGCGGTCGCTTCCTGCCGGACAAGGCCATAGACGTCATAGATGAAGTTGGCGCGCGAGTTAGAATACAGTCCACGACACGTTCCCCTGAATTACGGTCGAGAGAAGGCGAGATCGAAAAAGTCCGGGAGATGAAGGAAAAGGCGATCAAAGAACAGCGTTTCGAGGAAGCCGCCAAACTGCGGGACCAGGAACGCATCGACAGGGCGCAACTTGACGAGATGGTGCGCAAATGGAAGGAAGGCAACAAGGAGTCGACACTTGTCATTTCGGTCGACGACGTGATGGCCGTGATATCCAAGTCCACCGGGATTCCTTTAAAGAGGATGGAAGGCAAGGAGCTTACCCGTCTTCTTGAGATGGAAAAAGTGTTGGCGAAGTCCGTTGTCGGCCAAAGCACGGCTGTCTCGGCGATAGCCCGGGCTTTGCGCAGATCGCGGGCCGATCTTAAGGATCCGCGCAGGCCGATCGGGTCATTCATTTTCCTCGGTCCCACCGGTGTGGGCAAAACGTTGCTGGCCAAGGCGCTCGCAGAATTTATTTTCGACGATGCCGACGCGCTACTTCAGATAGACATGTCCGAGTATATGGAAAAATTCAATGTGTCGAGGCTTGTTGGTTCGCCGCCCGGCTATGTCGGATACGATGAGGGTGGCCAGCTGACAGAGAAAGTGCGACGCAGGCCCTATTCGGTCGTGCTTTTCGACGAGGCCGAGAAAGCGCATCCCGACGTCATGCACATGCTTCTCCAGATACTGGAAGAGGGCCGGCTCACCGATGGGTTGGGGCGCCATGTCGATTTCCGGAATACCATCATCATTCTCACTTCGAACCTTGGGTTCGATTCCGCCAAGAGAACCGGAGGACTCGGTTTTGGCGCGTCCACGGAGGGCGCCGATTATGAGCGTTTGAAGGCGCAGCTTCTTGACGAAGCAAAGAAACTGTTCAAGCCGGAACTCTTGAACCGGTTTGACGACACTATCGTTTTCAGAGAATTGACGAAAGAAGACGTAATGGAAATCCTGGATATCGAGATGGCCAAGGTAAAAGGCCGTTTGTCCGCCAAAGGAAAGCAATTGCAGGTGAGCAAGGCCGCCAAGGAATTTCTGATAACCCATGGATTCGATTCCTCAATGGGAGCCAGGCCGTTGCGTCGAGCCATAGAGAAGTACGTCGAAAATCCGCTGGCTGAAGAAATATTGCAGGGCTGCTTCGACAATGCCGATGTCGTCGAAGTTGTCGCAGCTGGCGACGGCCTTAAATTCCGGCAGAAAACGGCTGCCACAGAGCCTGTTGAGAAATAGGCGCGAAGAAAGCTTGCAACGTGCGTCGCAGCTTTGTAAAGATTCCCGCTTTTCCAAGGAGGATTCATGTCTGTAAAAATTAGAATGAGAAGAACCGGCAGCAAAAACGATGTATGCTACCGGGTAGTGGCTGCGGATTCGCGTTCGCCGCGCGATGGCAGTTTTCTGGAACTCTTGGGCTGGTATGATCCCAAGAAGGCGGGAACGAATTACTTGCTCAAGCAGGACCGGATTGATTACTGGAAGAGCAAGGGCGCTATAGTCAGCGATACGGTGAGAAGCCTTATTCGGAAGTCGAAAAAAGCCGGCAAGTAAAGTTGGAGTATTTGTCGTGACCATGGGCGGACCGCTGGCTATTGACGTCATCACGATCTTTCCCCGCATGCTGGAGGGCTTTGTTGAAGAAAGCATCCTCAAACGCGCTGCGGAAAAAGACGCGGTTCGATTTCGAATGCTTGATTTGAGGCTTTTCGCGAGGGATGTTCATCGAACGACTGATGACAGGCCTTACGGCGGCGGACCCGGTATGATCATGAAGCCGGAGCCAATGTTCGAGGCCGTCAAATCGGTATCGTCAGAAGGTTCCCGTGTAATACTGATGACGCCGCAGGGCCGGAAGTTCGACCAGGGCATGGCATCGGAACTTGCGACACAAAGGCATTTGATTTTCCTTTGCGGGCATTACGAGGGTGTTGACGAGCGAGTGCGTCAGACTCTGGTCACGGATGAGATTTCGGTGGGAGATTATGTTCTCACCAACGGCGTACTGGCGGCGGCGGTCGTCATAGATTCAGTGGTGCGTCTGTTGCCAGGCGTTCTGGGGTGCGAAGGCTCCACTGAAGATGAATCGTTCAGCAACGGGGTGTTGGAATATCCCCAGTACACGAGACCGGCGATTTTCGAAGGGCTTAAAATCCCGGAAGTGCTGCTCTCGGGAAACCATGCGGAAATTGCCCGCTGGAGAGCGGAACAGTCGAGATTGCGGACGATGGAAAGAAGACCTGATTTATTGACAAGGAAATAAGATTTGTGTGAGATGAATTACCCACAGGGAGAAGACCATGGCTGCGGAAAAAGCGGACAAGAAGAGTAAGAAGAAAAATGATGCGAGTGATCGGCCCGTTCAAGAGGTCGTCAAAACCAACACCATGGGCGCAATAGTCCCATTTTCTATCGGCGATATGGTGCACGTGCATGTGAAGATATATGAAGGCGGCAAAGAGCGCATTCAAATCTTCAGCGGCGCCGTGATCGCACGAAAAGGCGCCAAGGCCACTGAGAATTTTACCGTTCGTCGTATTTCCCACGGGGTCGGCGTGGAGAGAATCTTTCCTCTCCAGTCACCGCATATCGCGAAGATCGAGGTGGAGAGTTCGTCGCGGGTCCGTCGGGCAAAGCTCTATTATCTGCGCGAGATTGCGGGTAAGAAGGCCAAGCTGAGGCCCAAGGTACAGGCCTAGGCGGAGATGGAAATCCTTGCTTCAGTTTGAACGTCAGTTCTGGAATAGGGGCGTGTGCAGACTGGCCGGGATAGACGAAGCCGGGCGAGGTCCGTTGGCCGGTCCAGTGGTGGCTGCCGCAGTGATCTTCGATCCTGAATTTGCGGTGGCGGAAGAGAATGGGATTCTGAAAGGCCTCACCGATTCCAAGCAGCTTTCGGCTTCGCGCCGTGAATTCTTTTTTGCGCTTATCAAAGAATCGCCTTATGTCAAAATAGGCATCGGTGCCGCCGACCAGAATGAGATAGACAAGCTCAATATTCTAAGGGCCACACACCTGGCGATGGCCCGTGCTGTCAGCGCCATGGCATCGCTTCCTGAGCATGCTCTTGTTGATGGATTGCCCGTCAACGGACTTCCCTGTCCATCCACGGCAATCATTGCGGGAGATGCAAAAAGTCTTTCCATTGCCGCCGCGAGCATTGTCGCAAAGGTAACGCGCGACGCAGGCATGATTGAGTCCGATCGCACCTATCCACAATATGGATTCGCCAGGCATAAAGGCTACGGATCCAAGGCGCATATTCAGGCCCTCCTGGAATTCGGTCCGTGCCCGCTTCATCGCAGGAGTTTCAGGCCTGTGCGCGAGGCGGCTGGAATAAGGTCGAGAGCCGAAAAGGAATAATTCTGTCTGGATGCGGCACGACCGATGCCATCCCAGTGTGGATGTGAAGGGCAGGGCAACGCGAAAATGTCAAATCGCAATGGGGACATCGCTGATCATCTGGCGACTGGGGAGTGGGGCGAAAAGGTCGCCGAGCGATTGCTGAAGAAACTCGGCTATCGCATCCTTGGCCGGCGGGTCAGAATCGGAATCCGCGATGAAATTGATCTTGTCGCAAGAGACGGGAAAGTCCTTGTTTTTGTCGAAGTAAAGACCAGAAAAGCCGAGGACTATGGCCGGCCAGCCACTGCGGTTGACAAGGAAAAGCGGCATGTCCTGTCCAGGGCCGCGGTCCGATATCTGAAGAGTCTCGGGAATCCGCATGTACCCTTTCGGTTCGACGTTGTCGAGGTCGTGGGATCTGTGGACGATCCAAATCCAGTTGTGCGCCACATACAGAGCGCATTCAACCTGGATAGAATGTATATGCTTCCGTGAGAAGCACGCGTGGAATGATGGAACGATGGAAGAATGGAAATTGAGCAATAATGTTGAACTTGGCTGGAAGAGGACAAGCCCCTGATTTCCAACGTTCCAGCATTCCACCATTCCAATCTTCGAGGGCTGTCAGAATGAACGATACAGTGAAGAAACTTTCACCGGAACGGCTGTTCCCTTTCGTAAGGAAAGCAGGCATTTTGATCCTGGGCCGCGATAATCTGCATCGCAGCAAAAGCAGGTTGCATTTCGTGCTTATCACGTGCGATCTTTCCAATAACAGCCGGGCGGAAGTTATGAATGATTTTGCGCATTATCCGGTTGTGCAGCATTACACTTCTGTGGAATTGCAGACATATTTCGGAGTCAAGGGCGCGAAAGTGCTCGGGTTCGAGAAATCGGGACTTGCGCAATCCATCTACGCCGAACTGAAAGAACACCGGATAAATCGTCTGGCGAAGAAAGTGGAAACTTAGAACAACGCCGGATTGGATAACTGGAGAGGATGCGGAAACATGTGCGAGTACTGCATGAAGCATGGAGAAGGAAAAAAGTGGTACTTGCAGGCCAGGAACTATTCGGAAGACATGCTCAGCGATATTGACCGGCGCAAATTCATCGAGGAGTTCTTTTCCAATCCGGAAGAGCTCGGTAAGGGGCTTGATCGCATCTGCGAGCTTGAGAAGGCTCCAGCCATGGTGAAAAACATGGTGGGCCGCGTAATCACCAGGAAAATGAAGCAGGACCACTTTGGCCAGGTCGTGCCGATCGAGGAAATTGAACGGATTCTGGGGTTTGTCAATTCCGTGGTGCGGCTTGCCTGCATCTGCCGGCATGTCACAGTGGGCAGGGAGAGACGCTATTGTTACGGATTCAGCCTCGGTCCGAACGGCGGAAGGTTCGCTGAAATCCTCCGTGGGTTGGACAAGAGCTACCTGACCGGCCCGGATACCGCCGGATTGGAGGTTATCTCGAAGGAAGAAACGCTTGCGGCTATGCGGAGTCACGAGAGGGAAGGACTTTGCCACACCTTGTGGACGTTCCAGGCGCCGTTCATCGCTGGAGTGTGCAATTGCGACCGCGCGGATTGCCTCGCAATGCGAGCGACGGTTACACACGATATTTCGATGATGTTTCGAGCCGAATACGTTGCCGGGATCGAGCCCGGTCTCTGCACTGGTTGCCGGGAATGTATGCGTGTCTGTCAGTTCGGTGCCATTTCTTTCAGCGCATCGAATCGGAAAGCCGTGATTGACCAGCGGCACTGTTATGGCTGCGGCATTTGCCGGTCGGTTTGCGCAAAGGCCGCCATCCATCTTGAGGACCGCGCCAGCTCTCCCCAAGCCGCCAATGTATGGTAGAACGCGAGTGCCGCATTTCTCATTACTTCTTGAAAAGGCGTGAGCAAGCCGCTTGTGATGAATGAAACGAGTTGCGCCATGATATTGCCTTTCCCTGTTGTAGGACCGCTTACTCACCGCAAAGCGCTGAGAAGCGGTGTGAGAAATGCGGGATAGTGCGCTGATTATTAGGCGTCACGCCATGTGTGATTTGACAGCCTCCACAAGCATCTGGCCGTTGACCGGTTTGAACAGCAGGCTGTGGGACGGATTCTCGGCGATGAACGCCTTCATTTCGTCCGAAACCGGGAAGCCGGTGCAGAAGACAACGGACGGCAATTCCCAATTCTTCTCGTAGCATATCTCTTGAATCCGATTAAAAGCCGCATAGCCATCCATCACAGGCATATGTATATCCATGACGATAATTGCGTGGTGCTTCAATTCGAACTTCTCGACGGCCTGTTCGCCATCTTTCACGAAATCAAGCTTAACGCCGGCGAGAGCCTCGGACAGTATCATATTGAACAACCTCAGAATCATCTTGTCATTGTCAACGACCATTACACGGTCATTGTTTCGGGGAACGGGCAAAGCGACTTCGGATTCCGCTTTGCCAATTTCGGCGGTCTCGGCCTGAACGGTTCGCGTCGCCGGGAAGATCAGCGCGAAAATAGAGCCCTCGCCGGGAGTGCTTTTATAGTCAATCCCGCCTCCACAGTTCATCATAATCTTGAATGCGACCGTAAGCCCCAACCCTGCATGCCGTTTTCCGGAGGCATTCTTTGATGTTACGAACGGCTCGAATATTCGAGCCTTGATGTTTTCCGGGATGCCCGAGCCTGAATCTTCCACGCTGACTCTAACGTAGTCGCCCGCCTTGACTTGGAGCCCGCAGTCACTTGTGTAATCCTCCAGAGTGACATTCCTTGTCCTGATGAGCAACTTGCCGCCTTGGGTAAGAGACTCAATGGCATTCATGCAAAGATTCTCGATTGCACCCATGATCTCGTCGTGGGCGCCGTAGACTTCGGACAGGTCGGGATCAAACTCGCCTTCGATGGACCTCGCGAACACATTCGGCTGTTTCTTTGCCTGTACGACAATCTTATCCACAATTTCATTGATGTTCAGCATCTGCTCTTCGTGATTGGGATTATCGGAGAGTAGCAGAAGCTGGTGTACGATAAAGTCTATCTCCTTCGCGGAGCTTTCTATCTTGTACACAAATGGCAGGTTCTCGTTCTCCGAATCCATGCCCTGTCGTATGACCTGCGGATAAGCTGTGAGCGGTGTGAGGTGCTGGGCGATTTCAGCGGCAATGCGACCGGCGACAACGCGCATAATCTCAAAATGGTCGGCATTGCGAATCAGAGATTCCGGCTTGCTCCCGTTGCTATTGTCCCCATTTTCAGTCATTGGTTTCTCGTCTCGTACTTCGATAGACAGTCATAATATAGTGGCCGTTATGAAACTCAAGGGCAAAGACCCGCCGTACCAGAGAAAAATCCATTTTGAGAAAGAATATTGGTAGGCTCCGAACACGGTTGATCTTGCCAGCGTCAGTTTCCGCAGTTCCACCACGCTTTATACCAGATACGGCTTGAAACTGCACTATTGTTGAGTCTGTTAAGGAGCCCGCCCGGGGTGGTCACCGGGCCTACACAACCGGATCTTTCTGTAGGCCGCGTGACCTCACGCGACGTTAACCAAAGTGTTAGTCGAAATCTACTGTGGTGAACCCTGAAAGTGCAAAAGCAAATTGAAGACGGTATTACGCCTGGGCAGTAGGCCGCCTCACAAACGTTTGCGTTTTTGTATGCGATGATTAACGACCTTCTGGCAAAATTGAATGAATTCATCCGGTCTCAGGTGTGATTTGCATTCATTCGCCAACCATAAACATATTTCGAACTCGAGCACATCTGGATTCGTGTGGTCAACGGTAGGCATGAGCGCAAACGTTCTCTTGTATTCCTCGTCGTGATAATCCGTCGAGGTGTCCCATGTGCCGATCAACTCCCATGCAAGCAAATCGCCAGTATACTCGACAGGCGCAACCGCCACTTGACACATTACCAGTGTACACGTATTATGTGTGACAATGGTTGCAAAAAAGAACCGGGAGGCCAAATCGTGAAGAATGTGACTCTTGCATTGAACGAGACTACACTGGAGGCTGGCAGGGAATACGCCAAGGCCCATCACACGTCGTTCAACAATCTGATACGCGATCTCTTGGAAAAGACCACCTCGCGGAAATCCTCTGACGCCTGGTTGAAGGAGTTTTTTGAACTGGGAGACAAGGCCAAAGGAAACTCGCGCGGTGCAAAATGGAAAAGAGAGGACCTTTACGATGTCTAAGGTTTTCGTTGACACAAACGTGCTTGTCTATTCTGAGGACAACAACTCTCCGGCAAAGCAGCGGGCGGCCAGGACACTGTTGTCTCGAATGCACATGGAACACACCGGCGTTATCTCCACCCAGGTTGTGCAGGAATTCTATGTTACCGCAACACGCAAACTCATGATTGATGCGCTTACCGCAAAAGCTATGCTGAACACCTTCCAAGCCTTGGAGATCGTCACCGTGGACACGGAGCTTGTCAAGGAGGCCATAGATTGCAGCATCATCAATCGGATATCCTTCTGGGACGCGCTGATTGTTGTCAGCGCAGAGAAAGCTCGTTGTGAAGTTCTGTGGACCGAAGACCTGAATTCCGGCCAGATCATCCGAGGCGTCCGCATACAGAATCCCTTCGAAACGACTCAACGCTGGGGAAACAGCCTTGTCCGGGAAGAAGGCGAACGCTACAACGCAGCATCCAAACCGCGATCCCGGCATAAGCGTACGCGATAGAATGTGGCAATGGG
>CAZASC010000049.1:0-23147 GCA_964487695.1 uncultured Victivallales bacterium | reverse complement strand
CCATCGGCGAATCGCTCGGCGCCAGCGCGCTTCGTATCTGCGGCGGTATTTTCACGAAAATAGCGGATATCGGCTCGGATTTGATGAAAATAGTATTCAAACTGCCTGAAGACGATCCCAAGAATCCTGGTGTCATCGCCGATTGCACAGGCGACAATGCCGGCGATAGCGTGGGTCCTACGGCAGACGGGTTCGAGACTTACGGAGTGACAGGCGTGGCGCTCATCGCGTTTCTGGCGCTCGCATTGACAGACAACCAGGCGCTCTGCGGACAACTGATCATCTGGATATTCGTGATGCGCATCCTGATGATCATTACATCAATTGTCTCGTACTTCATCAACGACATCTACAGCAAGGCCAAATACGCTGAGGCGAGGGATTTCGACGCGGAAGCTCCTCTCACCAGTCTGGTGTGGATCACTTCCATCATCTCTATCGGCGTGACATTCGCCGCAAGCTATGTACTTCTGCCGGCGGTCACGCCAACGCACCCAAATCTCTGGTGGATTCTCTCCACGATCATAAGCTGCGGCACCGCCGCTGGCGCGTTAATCCCGGAATTCACAAAAATATTCACAAGCACACACTCAAAGCATGTGAAGGAAGTAGTTGTGTCCGCGCAACAAGGCGGCGCATCACTGGATATTTTGTCAGGATTAGTCGCCGGTAACTTCTCGGCGTTCTGGGAAGGACTCCTTATCATGGTACTGATGCTGATCAGCTATGTCATGTCCATGCAACCCGATATGGCGAACCTGATGCCCTCCATCACGTTTGCTCCGCCCATCTTTGCATTCGGGTTGGTGGCGTTCGGCTTCCTTGGAATGGGCCCTGTCACCATCGCAGTGGACAGCTTTGGCCCGGTATCGGACAACGCCCAATCCGTTTACGAACTCAGCCAGATCGAATCCCGTCCGAACATCAAGAAAGACATCAAAGACAACTTCGGATTCGAGCCCGATTTTGAGGCGGCGAAGCTCAATCTCGAAAAGAATGACGGTGCCGGCAACACGTTCAAGGCTACTGCAAAGCCTGTTCTGATCGGAACCGCAGTGGTTGGAGCCACTACAATGATATTCGGGATCATCCTGCTGCTCAAGAGCAAGTTCCCCGAGAATAACGTGATGGAAATGCTGAGTTTGGTCAAACCGCAGGTAATCTTGGGACTAATGATGGGCGGCGCGGTAATTTACTGGTTCACTGGCGCATCCATGCAGGCTGTAGTCACAGGAGCTTATCGTGCAGTGGTTTACATTAAGGATCACATCAAACTCGACAGCACCACGGCATCAATCAGTGACAGCAAAGAAGTCGTCAAAATATGCACGGTCTACGCCCAGAAAGGCATGTTTAACATATTTGTCGTGATATTCTGCCTTGCCCTGGCCCTGCCGTTCTTCAATCCTTACTTCTTCATAGGTTACCTCATTGCGATTGCCCTGTTCGGCCTGTATCAGGCTATTTTCATGGCAAACGCAGGCGGAGCATGGGACAACGCGAAGAAGATCGTTGAAGTTGATATGCGTGCAAAAGGCACGGAACTGCATGCGGCAAGCGTAGTCGGTGATACGGTTGGTGACCCCTTCAAAGACACGTCTTCGGTCGCCATGAACCCGGTGATCAAATTCACGACACTGTTTGGGCTGCTCGCCGTTGAGATGGCAGTCGCGATGGAGAACCAGCATCTGAAGTACGCTATCGGCGCGGTTCTGTTCGTAATCGCGCTCGTGTTCGTGTACCGCTCTTTCTACTGCATGCGGATTCCACAGGACACCAAGAGTAACTGATTGCCGGGCCAACCCGGTTGATTGAAATTAAACGGAATGCACGGCGTCGATCATGACGCCGTGCATTTTTTATGAAAATCACTTTTCTAGGAACAGGTACGTCCGTGGGTGTGCCCATGATCGGGTGCGATTGCCCGGTCTGCACATCCACCGATCCACACAACAGGCGACGCCGCTCCAGCATTTCCGTTGAAGCTGGTGGGTGCAACATCATCGTGGACACGCCGCCGGATTTCAGGGAACAGGCCCTGGAGTTCAAAATCAAGCGAGTGGATGCGGTTCTATTCACGCATTCTCATGCCGACCATATCTTCGGGTTTGATGACATAAGGCGCTTTAACACAATTCAGGACAGCATCATTCCGGCTTATGGACTGCCAGGCACGATTGTAGATTTAAAACGGATATTCGACTACATAGCCAAAGGCGGGGAACAGCCCGGCATGTTCAGACCGAGGATCGAATTCAAAGACGTGGACGGGCCTTTCTGCATCGGGCCGATAAGAGTGAGCCCTCTTCCTGTAATCCACGGCACAAAACCGACTGCCGGCTACCTTTTTGAGGCAGATGGCCGAAAATCAGCTTATGTTCCGGATTGCGCAGAGATGTCAGCTGAAATCGTCAACAGACTACAAGGTCTCGACATCATGATTCTTGATGCGTTGAGATACAAACCTCACAAAACGCATCTTACTGTGGCAGATAGTATTGCCTTGCTAAAGCGCATTGCCGCAAGGCAGTCCTACCTGATTCATATGAGCCACGAGCTCGATCATGACACGACGGAAAAGGAACTTGCCGTGACTCCATCCATCCACATTTCTTATGACGGACTGGTATTGAAAGTGTAATTCCGCAGCTTTTACCCACTGGCGCCGGTGTAAGCGTACTCCATCCTGCGAAAGAACAAACGGACGGCGACACGCCGTCCCTCCCATTGCATTTACAATTTGGGAGGGCGCGCATGTTGCGCGCCTTAGCAGCCACCCATAAATCAAAATGGAATACCTGCTAAATCTACCGACAAAAAAAGCCGGTTGCAGGCGAACCTGCAACCGGCTTCAATGTTTAAAACAAACTTACTTGGCTGGGGCCATAGGAGCCACTGGGGCTACCGGAGCCGCCGCTGGGGCTGCCGGAACTGCTGCCGGGGCCTCTGTCTTCGCCACTTCAACTTTCTTGGCGCTGACGATTTCCGTGACCTTCACGTGCTTCTTGCCTTCCTTCGCAATACCCTTCACGGCCACTTCGACTTCCTGGCCGACGAGATCATCGAGCTTCACGCCATCGTCAACCTTCACATCTTTACCAGAAAGCTCGACTTTACCGCAATCAGTTGTCTCAAGGATGTAAGAGACTGTAGCCTTTTCGCCCGTCATTTCCTTCTTCACGAGCTTGCCCTTGAGGGTCATGTCTGTTGCTTCCGTCTTGGTTTCTGCTGCGGAAACGACTGCTGCCGAGAATGCGAGAACGAACAACATTACCAAATAATTCTTCATTTAAACTATCTCCGTTGTTGATTATTACTGTTGACTGAACATTCTGATCACTACTACCAAACAAGAAAAAATGATTACCGCTGCTCTGCCGCGCCTCCTTTCCCCACCTATCGTAGTTGGAGTTTTGATTCCAAACGTAGAAACCCCATATCCCTTTATTTGGGAAACGCACGGAAGTTATGTAATAGTATTGATGAATGCAAGCGCTTTTTTGGCGTTTTCCAGTTAATGGATACACCTGCAAAATTGATGTCGGATTCCTTATTTGCTATGCTACGCTTGATCCATGTTCTTCGATACACACGTTCATTTTTTCGATAATGCCGACCTGGAGAATTCCAGTATCGCTATCGTGCACAGGGCCATTGCTTCCGGAGTGGACAGGATGATAGCCGTTGGCGGATCGGCTGTTCTGAATTCGCAGGCCATTGAAACCGCAAAAATGTTCCGGAACAACATCCGCGCCGCCATTGGATTTGACAGGGATATTGCCGCCCACCTCCCAAAGGAACATTCAAAGCGACAAACCGCTGACGCGGAGGCACTCGTGACAGAGATTGAATCGGAGATGTCACGTGGCAACGTAAATGGCGTGACCATGGCGGCTATTGGCGAAATCGGGCTCGATTTCCACTATGCACCCGGGATTGCTGAGGCGCAGATTGCTCTTTTCAAAGAGCAACTGGCACTGGCCGCGCGGCTTGGCATGCCGGTTATTATCCACAGCAGGGACGCCGATGAAGCTACGCTGGCGGAACTGCGCAGACATGCCGCAAATTGGACCGGCGAATCGGATCGTATCGGCGTTTTGCACTGCTTCACTCGCACCGAAGAAGTTGCCGCTCAATTGCTGGAAATGGGGTTTTATATCAGCTACAGCGGAATAGTTACGTTCAGGAATGCGGCGGCGTTGCGGGAAACTATCAGGCTCATTCCAGACGACCGGCTCCTTATCGAAACGGATTCGCCTTACCTCGCACCAGTTCCGCACCGCGGAACCCGTTGCGAGCCAATGTACGTTCGCCACGTGGCCGAAACGCTGGCCATGCAACGCGGCTGCTCACTGGAACATTTGGCTGAGCTCACAAGCAAAAATGCCGGGCGGCTGTTTGGGTTCCCGGCCTGCACTGAATGAGTGTCATGATCCCGGTTTCCTGTCGGGCGACATGCGCTGCTGCGCGGATTCCCGGCTGATGCCCCGTACGAGCACTTTCTTCTTCCTGCCTGTCTCGCCTGACAAGATCTCGATTGAACTCTTGGAAACATCGAGCACTTCAGAAAGAAAGCCGACAAGAGCCTTGTTTGCCTTGCCTTCTACCGGCGGAGCCTGCAGCCGAACCTTCAGCGCACCAGCCAGTTCACCGGCTATCTCGTTCTTCGATGCCCTTGGCACGACCTTGACATTGATCACAATGCCATCTTTGCTTTGCGAAATCGAATTCATCAGAGCCTCTTGTAACTCGCATAAAGGACATTCACTATCAGTGGATAAATCCACTGGATCGCAAACATGAAGACAAGCGGAGTCAGATCGAGCATGCCGATACGAATCGGATAGTTTCGAAGTGGTCCCATAAGCAAGTCGAGCCACTCTCGACAGAAAAACCCAAGGCGACTCGATGTGGTGAACAGAGCCATCCAGGCCCCGACTATCAACACGACCAGAAGTGCTGACAAGACCGGCAGCACGGAAGCCCAGCAGGCAAATGCTGAGATGAAATACTTGAGAAAAAGGGACGGTTTCAACATTGCCGGCAATGTTGCATCGCCTTGCGCAATGCCGCCGGTCAGATCCAACAGAAATGCCAGAAAAATGCCGATAACCGCCAGTGCAAGCGGACGAAGGTCGGCTTTGAGGCCGGAAAAAGGAAATGACAAACGGTAGAGCGTGTCCCATGCGTGGTCGAACGGACCAAAGCTGATTCGGACGAATATCAACGAGAATCCCCAGACTTTGAAAAGGAATATGCAGAACGACAAAACGCTGAACGCCATATGGAATTGCAATGCCGGTGGACAAATCTGATGCTCAAATCCGAATGTCAGCGGCCAAATCGTTGTGTCCGGAATCATAAGCCCGCGGAATGCAAGCAGGAGAACAACCAGAAGAGTCGCGATCAGATTCCGCGGAGTTCGGCGGAAAACAGGCCAGAGGAATGCGAATATTGCCTCCGTTACACGGCTTATGGGCGCCAGATACGGATTGAAGAAAAGCCTGCTGTCTCCGCCAGTCCAGATCCTGAACCAGAAAATCAACAGGAGAAAATTAAACAACAGATCGAAGGTTTCAAGTTCCATGCCTTCATGTTCAACATATTATTCATTCGCGTCAAGGCATCAGTGGCAGATCGCGCGCAAAAACAGCATATCAACTCAACCTATGGAGTTGCGGACGATATCCGCCAGGAACTTGGCATAGCGATTTGTAAGCCGTTCGGAAACACTTTCGACCATGACCCTGCACAAATGTTGAGTGCCGGAGTAACGTACCAGCACACGGCCATTTTTGCCGAGTTTCGCCTCCACCTGCTTGAGAGCTTTTGTCAATGCGGGGATGCTTTCCAAAGGTGGCTTATCGTTGACATCCACATTGACAAGCTTCTGCGGTACGACATTCACTATTTTTGCGAGTTGTGAAAGTTTCTTTTTCTGTGCACGGGCAGCGGCAAGTAGCTGCAGGGCGGAGATGATTCCGTCGCCAGTCGTGTGAAAATCCAGGAAGATAATGTGGCCGGATTGCTCTCCGCCGAGCGTAGCGTTGTTGGCCTGCATCATTTCCAAGACATTGCGGTCACCCACTTCCGCATCCTTGTACTGGATGTTCATTCCGTCCAGGGCCGTTCTCAAGCCAAGATTACTCATCGGCGTTATGATTATCAGCCCTTTTTTGAGAGCGCCGGTTTTCTTCATATGAGCCGCGCAGATGCCAAGAACGTGATCGCCGGACAATTCGTTGCCTTTTTCGTCAACCGCGATCAGACGATCGCCATCGCCGTCGAAAGCCAGTCCTGCATTGGCTTTGCTGCTCCTGACGGTCTTGACGACGTCTTCGATATGCTGGGAACCGCAATTGTCATTGATATTCTTGCCGTCCGGCTCATCGTGAATGGCAATCACTTCCGCGCCAAGCTCCGAAAAAATCGTTGGCGCGACTTTGTAGGTTGCGCCATTCGCGCAGTCTACAACGAGCTTCATTCCGTCCAGCGTCAGGTCCTCTGGAAACGTGTTCTTGCAAAAAACGATATATCGTCCGATTGCGTCGTCAATTCTATACGCCTTGCCGATTGCGTCGGCTGTAGGCCTGATATGCTGTATCTTTCCTGAAGTGACGAGCGATTCGATCTTCTGCTCCAGTTCGTCAGAAAGCTTGAATCCATGCCTGGAGAATATCTTTATTCCGTTGTCCTGGTAGGGATTGTGCGATGCCGATATCACAATACCAGCGTCGGCACGCATGTTGCGTGTGGTGAAGGCAATCCCCGGCGTGGGCATCGGTCCCGTCAACAACACATCAACGCCCATCGAACAGATGCCGGCCGTCAGCGCATTTTCCAGCATATAACCGCTGAGCCGGGTATCCTTGCCGATCACGATCCTATGCCGCTTGTCATGCACCTTGCAGACATGCGCCACAGCCCTGCCGACAGCCAACGCCGTTTCCACCGTCATGGGCGGGACATTCGCCACGCCCCTAATGCCATCTGTGCCAAACAGTTTTGCCATATCGTTCCATCCGTTTTTCGATTTGCTTTACAACAGACTGCTTAACGCGTTCACAATATTTTCCAGCCACGCCCTGCCAGCGGCCTTTGCCTGCGGGCCAAGGGAGGCGATGGTTTCCAAATAGTTCTTCCCTTGCCGGACCTTCTCAATCTCAGCAACAAAGAAATCCAGCTCCCGCGATGCCATCGTCTCGTCCGCCCCATCCGACAGCGCCTGTGCCAATTCCGGCCATCGTTCCATGAATTTCCACTGCTCAGCGCAACTCGCTCCCATAGTGCCATTAGATTTTCGTTTTGCGATCTCGATGGAAGCTGGCATTTTTTCGGCAAGTTCCGACAATCGCTTTATGCGTTCCTCTATCATCGCCCTGATTTGGGTCACAGCTCCCTTGTGGCACGCCGCGCAGTGGAGACTCTCCAGCATGAACTTTGACCGCACTTGCAAATACCACTGTAATAAAGCGTGGAGATTGCCGATATATGCGAAGTTATTCGCCAGGCTGCGGCCAATGTTGCCGTAAGCGCCCGGCTCAAAAGTGTGAGTATGTGACGATGTCGAACGAGGCGCGCCGCCAATAACCAGCGCGTTCGCATTCGTCACATCCCGACGGCAAATGGTCCCGGCGGCAATCACAGCACCATATTCGATTCGCGAAGGGCCAACCATACCGCCCTGTCCTCCGAGAAAAATCGGGTGCTGATCCAGCAGCACGCCGCGCGGCACATCGCCAATTAGCGAAGCCGTGGCCTTGTCCTGATTGGGCGTGTAGTTGAAATGAATGTATGACGAGCCTACCTCGCTATGATCCTTGCGGCTTGTCCCACCGGCCATAAGGCAGTCGCAGAAATTTATTAGACTGCCGAGCGTCACAAAGGGCATCAGCATTGTCTGTTTGAGGCCAACCGTATGGGCGCATGAGACATTTTCCTCAAGAAGCGTTCCTGCCCTCACGTGGGCACCGGAGCCGAAAACAACGCCATCCAAAAAAACGGAACCTGAAAAATACCCGCCCTTCAAGGAAACTTTCTCCGCAAGCTGGCAGTCTTCTATAGTGACCGGTCCCTCTTCTCCGAGCACGCAGCCAGGCCCGATGGAGGTTTCTTTTCCTCGGATACGGCAGCCCTGGTGAATAACAACGTTTCCGCCAATCCTTGTTGCGTCAACAGATTCGTCAACGTCAACGGTCACGGGGTTGCGGATTGTGATGCCGCGTTTGATTAACTCCTCGACTTTTGCGGAGATCGAGTTCATTCGACGGTGACGGATTTGGCGAGATTTCGCGGCTGGTCAATCGAACAACCGCGAAATTTTGCGCAGTGATACGCAAAGAGTTGCGATGCGATCACAACCGGTATCGGCGTAAGAAATTCTGCGCATGCGGGCACTCGGATGACATCGTCGCAATACGCGTTGATATCGTTATCATTCTCGGTGGCAATCGCAATAACCGGCGACTTGCGCGCACGGCATTCCTGCATATTGCTGATTGTCTTGATCTTCTCAGGGATATTGGGAACGGCCACCATGACAGGAACGTTCTCGCCAAGAAGCGCGATCGGTCCGTGTTTGAGTTCAGCCGCGTGATAGCCTTCGGCATGGATATAGGAAATCTCCTTGAGTTTCAGAGCGCCTTCGAGTGCCGCCGGATACATGTAACCGCGACCAATGTAGAAAAAGTTTTCGCACTTTGCATACTTCGCGGCAAGTTCCTTGATTTTGCCTTCCTGCGCCAAAACCTGCTCGGCAATCTGCGGGATCTGCGCCAACTCAGCGACCATTCTCCGCCCGGCAGCGAGACTGAGCCTCCTCGCACGGGCAAACGTTATGGCCATCATTGCCAGAACGACAACCTGACATGTGAAAGCCTTTGTGGAAGCCACACCGATCTCCGGCCCGGCATGCAGGTACACGCCGCGCCCCGATTCGCGCGCTATCGTCGAGCCGACCACGTTGCAAATGCTCATGATCATTGCGCCCTTCCGCTTCGCTTCGCGCAAAGCGGCAAGCGTATCGGCTGTCTCGCCCGACTGACTGATCGCAATCAGGCATGTGTCCCGCTGAACGATGGGATTCCGATACCGGAATTCCGCAGCCTGCTGGATTTCCGCGGGAATACCGGCAAAATCCTCGAAGAAATACTTGCCCACCCAGCCCGCGTGTAACGATGTGCCGCATGCGGCGATTGAAATCCTGTCAACACGCGCCATTTCCGCCGGGTCCATCTGCATGCCGGCCAGTTTTGTAGTTCCCTCGTCCTCTAACAACCGGCCGCGCATCGCGTTCGAGAGCGCCTGCGGCTGCTCGTGGATCTCCTTGAGCATGAAATGTTCGTATCCGCTCTTCTCGATCTGACCTATGTCCCAGTCAATGTTCGTCATCTCGCGCGAGACCGGAACGTTCTTCAAGGAAGTGATATCCACATCGCCGCCCGTGGCGGTCATTATGTCGCCGTCATTCAGAAAAATAACCTGCTTCGTGTGATTGACGATTGCACTGACGTCCGACGCCACGATCGTCTCGTCTTTGCAGACGCCGATGGCAATCGGACTACCCTTCCGGGCGGCAACGATCGTGTTGGGATGATGGCTCGAAATGACGGCGATTCCGTACGTCCCCTCAAGTTTTTCTACTGCAGCCGCCACGGCAGCGCGAAGATTACCTTCGTAGCATTCCTCAATGAGGTGCGCTATCACCTCCGAGTCGGTTGCGCTTACGAAATTATAGCCCTTTGCCGTTAACCTCTGCTTGAGTTCTGCATAATTCTCGATGATTCCGTTATGCACTATCGCGAACTTGCCGTTCTGGCTCAAATGCGGATGCGCGTTCACCTGATTCGGTTCGCCATGAGTTGCCCAACGAGTATGCCCGATACCTAGTGTGGATGCGCCATAGGCTGCGTCGGACGCAAAGACAACCTTCATGTGGTTTTCCAAATTGGCGATCTTGCCCTGATCTTTGATGACGCCGATCTTGTCCTGATCTTTTAGATAAAGGGCGATGCCGGCAGAATCGTAACCACGGTACTCAAGCCGATGCAGCCCGGAAACGATGATATCTGCCGCGCTCCTGTGTCCAACATATCCAACTATCCCACACATTAGACAATCCTCCTATGCCGTTCTTTCGATTCAATTTCTACCCCAACCGACTCCGGAATACAACACGATTTCCGGAGTCGGCGACGAGGCTTCAGGCATTCGAGGCAAACTGATTCTCGCTTTCCGTAAAGAACTGGACAGCGGATTGACCGACTGTCCCAAATACGATAGCTTTTTAGAAAACATCTGGCACCTTGTTCGACTGTACGGCATAACCGTCTCCCGAGATTTGCAACGTTCCAGCCATAGAATGAGACAAACATGACAATAGAGCGCCGGATAACCAACCCGCTTATCGCTGAACCGGGCATGTCGGACCCGCATGCCCTGGTGCTTGACGATGTCTGTTATCTTTTCACGGGCCACGACGTCGGCTTTGGTGTGGATAACTGGGTGATGCCGGACTGGCGTATTTACCGTTCCAACGACCTGCGCGCATGGACCCATGTGGGGACAATTAGTCCAGTGGACAATTACATGGGCGAGGGCAACACTAATTGCTGGGCGGGCGACATTGTGCAGAGAAACGGTCGCTACTACTGGTACTTCTCGAATGGCAATCGTGAGACCGGCGTCATGGTTGCATCAGGACCCGAAGGGCCTTATGTCGATGCCATTGGACATCAGCTGGTAGACTCATTTGATCCGAGCGTGTTCGTGGAAGATGACGGTACGCCTTACATTATCTACGGCATGCACGACTACCGGATCGCCCGTCTTAAAGACTCCATGGTCGAACTCGACGAAGAGCCCCGGGTGATCTCGTTGGATCGCAAGGGCGTTTTCCCCGGCATGGACAAAAACTCACTGCACAAACACAACGGCATCTATTACCTCAGCTGCTCCGGGTACTATGCAACGTCACGGGAACTTTACGGCCCCTATGTGTACAATGGCCTTGTCGGCACAGGTTGGCAACTTGAGACGGGCTATGCCCATGGCGATTTCTTCACATGGAAAGGCGAGTGGTATCACGTCTGGTGCAGATATCGCGATCGCAGCCACGACCGGATCCGCGACTGCTTTATCGCGCCGGTCGCGTATGGTTCGGACGGCTCGATGCGTGACGATCTGAGCTGTCTGGAGAGTCAGGCTTGATCCAAAAAGGTGCTATGGTGTTCAGTTGCCACGGACGCGAGACATCCCCGTACTCGAATATTCGTCCATCGTGCGGCAAACTCATTCACGCTTTCCGTGAAGGGGGAATGACTTCCTTCTTATACCAAAGAAGGACCGAATTTTCCTGAAGACTGCCCCAGCGCCTTTTCTTTTGGCGGGCGCCCATTCGCAGTGCCGGCACAGCACATCGTGGGAATCGTCCAGCAGCTCTTTCGTGATACTTAGAAACTCATCGCCCTCGAAAATCGACTCGTAGTTGCTCATGAGGAGGTTTCCGAGAACATGCCGAAGCCCATAATCTGCGCAGCACAGCGCTACATCGCCGTTTGGGAGCAAAACGTTTCGATAAAGCCGGTCGCACAACCCGATTGGACCGCAAATCTTTGGTTGAATGCGAATAGCTGACTTGTCAATGTTGCCGGCTCGCGTTGTCAACGCCGGATACTCGATGCAGATCCCGGCCTTCTCGATAGCTGCTCTAATTCGCGGGTGTATTCCTCCGGGCCCGTCCGTGCCAACACTGACGCCTGACAAATTTCTGATGCCGCCCGAAAGAAGCGCTTTCAACAGATTCAGGCTGGCATCGTCCACCTTGATTCTGGTTTTGGAACCACTGTCCGGCAAATGAATGACAAACCGCTCGAATGGAATAGCTCGTAGCACCGATATGTCGAATAACCGCATTCCAACCATGGTCGTATAAACGCGAATCGAGTGTCCTCGCTCGTGAGCGTGAAGAATCAGCCGGGAACAGTCGGCATTGAGGAATGGCTCGGAAAAACCTGAGAAATGAATGGAAACATTCGTTGGGACAGTCTCAAGGCATTTACGCAATGTGTCGAAGCTCAACTCTGAATCCGCGTTTTTTACGGAATATGCCCTGATTAGTGTATCTTGCGGACAATAGGAGCAGTTGTTTTTGCAGCCGATGCGCGTCGTGATCTCCAACACGCGGCCAGTACGCGGCTGAGACACCCTGAGATCTTTGTTTTTTGGCGGACTATCGCGATTCGTAAGACTCTTGGGACACATTGCGACACTCGCCCTTTCAAACCGCAAGCTTCATTTGTTGAAGCGGATAGTTTCTACTGCCAATTCATATCGCAATTGCACATCCGAAACTCACCATATTGCTTTCCCGATCCTGAAGCCCGCTGGCTTCAACACTATGCCCACAGAATTACTCACTTGTCCAATACTCTCAATATGTCAATTTGACCCTTGGCGACTCTACGTTTGATCCCGTGAAAGGCATTTTCATAAAATAGTTGGCAAAACAGATGATGATTGCCTGATGTCTTCGAATCTTGAAGTTGCGCTCCAGTCTGTAAAGTTGCATCGTTTCAGGTGCGAGAAAACGAAGGATTACCAAAAGCCGGCTCGCATTTGGCAGACAGTTTCCGGTGGCGGTCCGCTGCTGCGCGGCCGATCCAAAGTCGACTGGAAGTGGAACGGGCGGAGCTTATTGCGCGAACACACTGCGGAGCATTGCAGGCAGTCTTGCCGCCGGGTTCGTTCTAATTCCACTCATTGGAACCGACATTGCTATGATCCTCATCGCGTCTCTAAACCTTGTCCTAGGCTGGATTCTTTTCAATGTTGCGCCAGAAAGAGAACGGCTGACGCAACGCTGGCCCGCACTGTTCGCCGGGCTGTTTTTTGCAGGGATGGCTTTTGCCGCAAGGAATTCCTACAGGTCGGCGATGCTTGATCGCGTGTCGGCGCAGTCCGGCTCCGGTTCCACAATCTATGCCTATTATGACGGAATTGCCGGGACCACAGTGGCCGCCGGTTCGCCCTCATCTTTCTTCAATAAACATCTGTTTGTGAACGGAACAGGAATGACCCGGCTGGTGAGCGAAAGCAAGCTGATGGCACATTTACCGATGTCGCTCGTCCCCAATCCACAGAACATACTGGTGATCTGCTTCGGCATGGGAACGACAACACGCTCCGCGACCAGATTCCCATCGCCGCCCGCACGGGTGGATGCAGTTGATATAGTGCCGCACGTGTTCGACTGCTTCGGGTGCTTCTGCCCTGACGCTGCGGAGATCGCGGCGCAGTCGAATGTGCATATGCACGCAGAGGACGGACGTAATTTTATGCTGGTGAGGACAAACCTATATGACGTGATAACGATTGACCCAGCTCCGCCGATTTACAGTGCCGGGACAGTGAATCTTTACACTCGCGAATTCCTGGAGTTATGCAAATCAAGACTCAGCCCGCAGGGAGTGATCTGTCTCTGGATACCGCCCGGCCCGGGAAGCGAGATATGCGTGATCATGATGAGAGTTGAAGTGTGTGCTCTATTCCTCTTCGATCATCTGGTCGTAGAAGGCCACGTAATCGTCTGGTGTCTTGCCGGCGCGCATCTTCATGGCAGGGCGCGGATGCTGATTGAGATGGCCGGTGATGGCGTACGGAATGCTGTAGCCCCAATCCATCTGATTCGAGAGAGGCACAAAAATGTCCTGGCAGGCCTGCAGAACCGGGCGCACCCGGAATTTCGGGTTATGCAGAAAGCTGATGATGAGTTCTAGCGGGCAGTTACCGGCTCCTCGACCAAGCCCATTGATAGTAGCATCAACGCGGTTTGCACCGACAATAATCGCCTCGATCGTATTGGCAAATGCCAGTTGCTGATTGTTGTGACCGTGAAATCCTACGTCTTTGCCGGTTCCCTCGACGGCCTTCATATACTTGCGGGTAAGATCGCGCACTTGTTCGGAATAGAGCGAGCCAAAACTATCAACTAAATAAATGGCTTGAGCGGGTGTCGTGGCTGCTATCTCAAGCGCCTCATCGAGATCGTGCTCCTTGATCGTCGAGACTGCCATGAGTTGCAGCATGGTTTCATAACCCTTGTCGTTGGCGTCGTTGATCATGTCGACGGCCATCGGGATCTGGTTTATATAGCAAGCGACGCGCACTGCATCTATGACGCTCTTTTCCCTTGGGAGAATGTCTTCGTGATAGTCGGTGCGTTCGGCATCGGCCATGACGGATATCTTCGTGTTCGGCGCTTTTTCGCCGACAATGCGTCGTAAATCGTCCTCATCGCAGAACTTCCAGGTGCCGAATTTATCGCGGCCAAAAATCTTCTTCGACGCCTTGTAGCCGAACTCGATGTAGTCAACCCCGGCAGCGACGCATGTGTCATAGACCGCTTTTGCGAAGTTGTCATCAAAACTATGATCATTGATGAGTCCACCGTCGCGAATGGTGCAATCCAGAACCTTTATGTTTGGCCGATATGCCACCCACCCGCCCTTTGCGGCGGCTTTTGTGACGTTGCTTTTCTGATCAGTCATGCTATGGTCCTTTTTCATAGGGGATCACCGAAACGCCGAGAAAACTAGAGTTTTAGCTTATGAACGTCAAGTTCAACAAAGACGACGGCAGAACAGGCCGTTTTTTTGTAAGCGTAGCGTTTGGGCTGTTGATCACGCTTGCTTTGGTTTCTGTGTCGTTTGCAGGCGCAGCGCAGGCACCTGACGACGCAACGCGCTTCTTCCAACGCGACGAGCAAATCTGCCGCGACATCGAGAAAATCACCGGACTTGCCTTCACAAATAAAGTAAAAATGGCGGTTCAATTGCCAGAGGCATTTCGATCCTACGTTAAAGAATCCATTGTCCGCGAGTATGGCGAGGGTGGAATCGAGGGATACACGAGGGCGCTAGTCAAACTCGGCGCCCTGGAACGGCCTATGGACCTTTCCGCAACGCTTTTGGATTTGATGGCCAGCCAGGCGCTGGCGCACTACGATCCGGGGAAGAAGACGTTCTTCCTGCTTCAGACTAATATGCCTGCAACACTTCTTGACCCCACTGCGGCGCACGAGCTTTGCCATGCGTTGCAGGATCAACGCCATGACCTTTACAAGTTCGTTGATGAGGATATCGAACAAATACGCGACAACGGAGATGCGGCGATGGCCAAAGAGTCCCTGGTCGAGGGCGAAGCGATGTATGTTATGGCATTGTGGATGATGGTGCAAACGATCGGCGACGACCAAGGGATGGCGGAAGACATGGTCAAGGTCGCGATGGAAACCGAGGCATCCATGAGTTTCAATCAACTCATGGATCTTTCGGAAATGCAAATTGGCACTGCGCCCGGCGCCGCGCCAATGCTGGCATCAATAAAGGACATGCGTAATGCGCCCCGATTTATCATGGAGCCGCTTCTAGCCGTCTACATCCAGGGCGGTCTGATGGTAGCGCAGGTAAAAGTGAAAGGCGGCTGGAAGGCAGTTGAGGATCTTTTTGATCATCCTCCCAGATCGTCCAAAGAAGTCCTGCATCCGGAAAAGCTCGGTGGACCGGACAAGCCCATTGATGTCCGGCTTCCAGAACTTAAGCGGCAGCTTGCGAACGACTGGCGCCTCGTTAATCAGGATGTGATGGGCGAAATGGGCATAAGGGTCTTCTTTGAAATCTGGCTGAAAGACGAAGAAAAGAAAGAAGCGTGTTCAATAGCGAAATCAGCCGCCGCTGGTTGGGGCGGAGACCGTTATTATTATTTCGAAAACAAGGACAGCGGCAAGGACTTGCTTGTCTGGCAGACGGTCTGGGACACGGCCGAAGGAGCCGGCGAATTTGCCGTTGCTTACCGGATGGCGCTGACGGCAAGATTCCCGAATCTTAAGAAGTCGTCGCGTTCCGACGAGAAGAATCTGTGGAAATATCAGATCTGGGAAGTCGAACCAGGCAGATTTCTGAAACTGGCCACAAGCGATAAAACCGTGGTAATTCTGGACACGACTGACAAGACGCTGCTCGATTCAATGTGGAAATGAGTTCTTCTCAGTTCGCCTTTTCAGGAACAGCGCGGGTGTTTGTTTTGATTTCTATCCGTGCCGGAGATATGACTCCGCCCGAGATGATCATTTTGATCCCTTCTTCCACCGAGAGGTTGGTGGCGTTGAGTTCATCTTCCGCCATCAACTGTAGAAAACCGCTCATCGGATTCGGAGCGTGGGGAATGAAGACTTTATAGAGTTTCCTGCCAGCAGTGTCCATGATCGTGCCTGTCACGAAAGCTATCACATAGAGGCCGATTCTTGGGTATTGAACGAGAACGACAGACTTGAATTGGGCTTTCTCCGAAATCGAGAATGTGTTCACAACCTGTCTGACAGCGGAGTAAATGGACTTAACAACGGGGATCCTCAGAATCACCTGTTCGCCAATAGCGACAACTCTGCGGCCCATCACGAAAGCGCTGATTGTGCCGATGAAGTATATTGTTAAAACAAAGATGACTACCGCAGCCAGCGCCAGAAATTGGTCAGAAACTTCGTTCAGGAATGGCAACTCGTCAAGGATCGGCACCAGCAGCGATGCCATGGCATGAAAAAGCATTTTCAACACCACGAAAGTGATCCAGAGCGGAACGATCACCAGGAAGCCGGAGATCAATCGGCGGCGTATGTGATGCTCAAGTTTGCTCGGTTCCGGTGAATCGCTCATGACACTGTCATCTCCTGCCGAATAGCCAATCTGAACGAAGTGTAGAAGCGTGACGCATATTGTGTCAAACAAAGAAGTTGTTCGTGAACATCTCGCAAATGCTTGCGGAGACGATGAAGTGCGCCCTCGATTCGGGAAACCTGCCTTTTGCGCCTCCTGTTCTTAGAGCGAACATCCAACACTCAATTCTGTTCCATTACAAAGCACTTCAAAACGCCCGTCCGTCCTGACTTTTAAGACACATCCTACACTGGCGCAGGTTGTTACGGTCTAAGGCGAGATATTGGCATGCTTCCAGCGATAGAAGCGACGCATGAAGATGATTTACAAAGGAGAGATATTCGCAATCGCAGCCGCGATTATTGCCATAGCAATGACTTCGGCTGATGGAGCATCAAATTCTGACTCGCCATCGTCCCCCGGCTGGTTCAAGCAAAACTTTGGATCCCTTTCCTGGGATGAGGTTGGGAGTGTCGTGGAATCCCCAAAAGACATATCTTTTCGAGTGAAAACTCACGTGAGGTACAAGAAGGACGAGTCCTGTGCAGGGGCAACCGGAAAGGACACTTGGACGCGTGGTTATGGCGATTGCAAGGATTTTGCCGCCTGTGTGAGCGATCTATGCAAGCAAAAGGGTTTTGATGTCAGTATCTATGTGTTTCACAAAACAACAGGCAAGGACCGTTTCCAAGGGCACGCGGTGGCGGTTGGCACATGGAATAATCAAACATGGATGTCCAGCAATGGCCAATGGTATTCGGCAAAATCGTTCACTGAAACGAAAAAAATGGTAACTGAAGGACTTGGATGGAAAGCGGAAGAGACCATTGTTACCCCCATCCGTAACGTTACAACTCTGCTCATACCCATTCCGCAGAAACGCAAATGCTAACCCTGATTTCTCACCGGCCATGTAAAGCCGTGAGAAATCCGCCTGCGTCGCAATGAGTTGCGGCGTAGGTTTCGGCGCGGCGCTTACGCACCTTGCTCAAGGTTACCCCTTAGACGCGCCGAAAGGGCAACCCTGAGCAAGCCTCGTTTTTACGGGGCGCGTCGAAGCCCATAGCCCGCATTTCTCACAAAACTTGTGAGAAATGCGGGCTAAAACGAATGTTCTTCTGCAGGGAAAGTTCCTTGTTCCACTTCGCTCTTGTATGACTCAAAGGCTTTTTTCATGGCACCACCCAAGTCTGCGTAACGCTTCGCAAATTTAGGCGTAAGTTCGGCGTAGAGTCCAAGCAGATCGTGGATGACGAGGATCTGGCCATCGCAGTGCATTCCAGCCCCGATGCCGATTGTCGGAACGTTTACTGACCTCGTAATATCCCTTCCCAGCGCGGCTGGAACGCATTCGACCACAATTGCGAAAACGCCGGCTTTTTCCAACGCCTTGGCGTCTCTCAACAGAAGTCCAGCTTCTTTGGTTTTCTTCCCTTGCACCTTGTAGCCGCCCATCTCATTGATGCTTTGAGGGGTCAATCCGATATGGCCCAATACTGGAATTCCATTCTCTACCAAGGCTTTAACAACCGGGACTCGAAAAGCACCGCCTTCGATCTTCACGGCAGCGGCGCCGGCTTCCTTGATAAATCTTCCGGCATTACGAATGGCTTGTTCGACTGATGCCTGATACGACATGAACGGCATATCTGCCACTACAAGGGCATCTTTTACTCCACGTACGACCGCAGCCGTGTGATGTAGCATTTCTTCAATTGTAACCGGCAGCGTCGTCTTGTACCCCAGCATCGTCATGGCAAGCGAATCCCCGACGAGAATCATTTGAATGCCGGCTTCGTCAACAATACGAGCTGTCGAATAATCGTAAGCGGTGAGACAGACAACCTTCTGGCCGCCCTTCAAGTTCTTGATTTTATTTGCCGTCCATTTGCTCATATGAATCACCATTTCCGCCTGAAAAGAACCACTTTTGGGACTTTGGGTAAAGCGGAAAGTATTTCCGCAACCGTACGGCGCTCCCCCGGCACGACCAGATCGGGGCGAACATCAGCCAGCGGCCTGACCACAAATCTGCGCTCGGCCCAACGCGGATGTGGCACAATCAGATTCCCGGTTCGAATACAACGCCTTCCTGCATAGACGATATCAATATCAATGGGACGAGGCTCATTTGGGACTCGATTTGCGCCCCTCCCCATTGCAATTTCCAGCGTTTGCAGTTGAACAATGAGTGTATCGGAGTTGGCGCATTCAATCAGCAGAATTGCATTAAGAAAGAACTTCTTACGGAATTGCGCCGGAACGCCGATCGGCTCGGTTTCGTAAATTGCTGAGAACGCGATCGGTTTTACACCGGAAAGGCCGCCTATTAATTCCCTTGCCCGCCTCAAGTTCGCAAGGCGATTGCCAACATTGCTGCCCAATGACAAACAGATTTCCATTTGAACATGCCGGAATAATGACAGCTGCAAAGGCCAGACGCCTACAATCCCAAGACGTCCTGCATGTCGTAAATTCTGCCTGGACGCTGGGTTACGACCCATTGCGCGGCACGCAAAGCGCCCATTGCAAACGCCTCTCTGCTCCACGCATGGTGAGTGAACTCGATTGTTTCACCATCGTTGCCGAATGTGACTGTATGATCTCCGATGACTTCGCCCTCACGGTATGACCGGATAAGAATGGACCCATCCGGGTAAGAAGGATAAATCTTTTCCTCGTCCGTGTCCGAGCTTGCAAATGCTTCCCTATGCTCGTGAACCATTACCGTTTTAAAATCAACGCCCAACCCCTCGGCGACTTTCCCCCCGAGCCGCAATGCAGTGCCGCTGGGCGAATCTTTCTTGTTAACATGGTGGGTCTCGTCAATTTCCACCTTGTAATCGCGACCAAGCACCTGCCCGGCTTTCTTAAGCACCGAGAAAAGCAGATTTACACCAAGACTCATGTTCGGCGCCCAAACAATGGGAACTGTTACCGCCGCTTTTTCGATGGCCGCCCTCTCTGCGGCGTCAAGACCGGTTGCGCCTATCACCATAGGCACGCCGAGTTCGGTGGCAAGTCCTGCATGCTGCGCTACAGCGTCGTGGAGTGTAAAATCTATCGCCACATCGGCGCTGGACATGGCTTTAAGATCGTCTGTGATCTTGACCTGAATTTCGGGCAACTCAGCTATTGTTCCGGCATCTTGCCCGATGGACGGGCTGTCCTTCAGCTCTATAGCTGCCACAACCTGAATACCTTCCATGCGCTGAGCGCATCGGATCAGCGTTCTGCCCATGCGGCCTGCCGCGCCAAGTATGGCCACCTTTGTCATAACAGTTTCAACTCCTTCAAACATCCCCTGAGCTGCGTTTTCTGCTCGTCGGTCATTGGGCACAACGGAAGACGATAGACTTCCTCAATGAGGCCCATCATCGCCATTGCGGTTTTCACAGGAATTGGATTCGTATCAATAAAAAGATCACAGAACAGGCGGTACATTTTCAGGTGAAATTTGCGCGCCTCCTTGAAATCGTCATTGAGAGCAAGTCGCACCATTTTTGCGACCATTTTCGGCGCTACATTGGAAGCCACGCTCACAACACCCTTTGCTCCAACAGCCATCATCGGCAGTGTCAAAGAATCGTCGCCGGAGAGAACAGTCAGCTTGCAGCGATTCACAATGGCGCTCACACGGTCCACGCTGCCGCCTGCCTCTTTCACTGCCACGATTCCCTTGTGCTTGGAGAGCTTGACAATGGTGTCGACAGAAATTTCGCGACCGGTGCGGCCCGGAATATTATAGAGAATCACCGGCAAGCCGAGATCGGCGACGGCGGAGAAATGCCGGAACAAGCCTTCCTGATTCGGCTTATTGTAGTAAGGAGTCACTTGCAGCGAAGCATCCGCGCCGGATTCGATCGCGTGTCTGGTCAATTCCAGGGCTTCCGAAGTCGAGTTTGCGCCCGTGCCCGCGATGACTTTCATGCGGCCCCTGCAGGCATCCACGGTGAAATCGACCACCTGGCAATGCTCGTCGTAATCGAGCGTTGGCGACTCGCCTGTCGTTCCAACCGGCACAACGCCATCTATCCCGGCCCTGGCTTGCATTTCCAGTATGGCCTTCATCCTGCCAAAATCGATGGTTCCATTCCTGTTGAACGGCGTCACAACTGCTGTATATGTACCTTCAAACATTGGCAATCACCCCGGTAGGATTTCCCCTCTGACTAGGTCTTTCCATGTTTCACGTTTACGCACGACAAAAGACTGTTTCTCATCAACCATGATTTCCGCTGGCCGCGGACGGCTGTTGTAATTTGACGCCATGGTGAAACCATAGGCTCCAGCGCTCGTGAGCGCAAGAAGATCGTTTTCTTCCGCGACGGGAAGGTCGCGATCCAAAGCAAGGAAATCGCCAGATTCGCAAATCGGACCAACGAGATCGGCACGAAACACGCCTTTTCTACGCATGACCGGCAGAACGTCATGATGCGCCTCGTAAAGCATGGGTCTGATCAGATCGTTCATGGCTGCATCAACCACCACGAACGTTTTCTTTCCATTATGTTTCACATATTGCACGCGGCAGACAAGCACCGCGGAATTCCCGACCAGATACCGGCCCGGTTCCATCACCACCGAGAGCCCAAGCCGTTTCAGAACTGGCATCACTTTGGCCGCATAAGCTTTTGGAGAAAGCGGTTTTTGACCAGCCTGATATTGAATGCCAATGCCACCGCCTATATCTACGTATCTGAACGAATGATATTTCGCCTTTAGCTCGCCGCAAAAGCCTGCCAGTTTTTGCAGAGCATCGGCGAACGGCTGGGCGGACAGGATTTGTGATCCAATGTGCATGTGAATGCCGACAATCTCAACATTCGGCAATCCCGCTGCCGTTCGGCATGCCTTCGCAACCCGCTCCATGCTCATACCGAATTTGTTTTCTTTTTTCCCTGTGGTAATATGCTTGTGCGTTCCCGCGTCAACATCCGGATTCACCCTGAACGCGATCCTGCCTGTCCGTCGCACTTTTCTTGCGCATTCGGAAATGCGGATGGCTTCCGGCTCCGACTCGACAGTGAAGAAAAGGATATTCTCGCTTAACGCGTATTCAATCTCATCGCGTGTTTTACCCACACCGGCAAACACTATTTTTGCGGGATCGGCGCCGGCGCTGAGCGCCCTGTGGAGCTCGCCGCCAGACACAATGTCAATTCCTGCGCCTTCATCTATGAGCGTCCTGATGACCGCCACGTTGGAATTGGCTTTCATCGAATAACAAATAAGGGGGCCGATTTTTGCCATTGCTCCAGCAAGAGCGCGATATTGTTCGCGAATGTGATTTCTGCTGTAGACGTAGAGCGGCGTCCCGTAGCTTTCGGCCAGTTTCCTGACGGAAACGCCCTCAACATACAATTCGTTCTTTCTGTATTCAAATGAACTCATAAGGGGCTCACGGATACCACAAAGATGCGATGTATGTCAATTGCGCCCGTGGCATCTCATAATTAGCGCTCAAGGGCGACTCTTCTGATTGAGAACATGCATTTCATGGAACATTTTCGCGGCGGTCGGAACGACCGCCATCCCAAACAGTCCTATCGCGCCTCTGGTGAACAGTTCCGGCAGAGGGCCCGCATGTTACTGACCGCTGCTGCAAGGATGTCCAGAGGTGTCGTAGAATGAACAAAGCTGTTAGGCGAGGATTTGGGTGTCGAGTAGACACTTGTTTGCGTTCGGGCGGCGTGTTAGTCTGGCGCGCATGTTCATAAAAGGGAAGATAACCAACCTCTGGTTGTTTCAATTTCTGGCGGATTTTGCCGCCATAGTCGCGGCATATTATTCGGTCTTGCTGTTTCGCTTCCACAGCGATTTCGGCGCAAACGTCTTGAATGCGCTCAATCAGTTGTTCGGGGCTGGCGCCACCGTTTTCAGTGGAGACACGTACCAGTCATTTTACGTGATAAACGCTCCCAGGATAATCGGCTACCTTACGATCACAATTTGCCTGCTGTATGCCCTTAGGGACCTTTATCCAGGCAGACGATTCATCCGCAAAAGACCAGTCGCATGGAATATCATCGTGGCTAACGTAATCGCGCTGGCGTTTTTCTACGCTTATTTTTATCTGCGCCGTAATGTTTTTCATCCTCGCAGCTTTCTTGGGCTGCTCATTGTCCTGAACATCGTCTACTGCGCGAGCTTCAGGGACATTATCGAACGTCTTCTGGATTTTGCACGGGAAACATTCGGAGTGGACCGGCATGGCGCGATTCTCGTCGGGTTCAATGAGGACGCCGATTTCATCGATCAGTACATCAAAGAGACGCACGCCGGCGGGTTACATGTTACAGCACGGGTGGGATCGGACTCGACCAAAGACATATCAGAACTCATTTCGTCAATCGGACATAAGGCCGTAGAAACGAAGGCGGATTTCCTGATTATTGCCGACAAGACTTTCTCCGTGTCGCAGATCATGCAGCTTCT
>CAZASC010000048.1:0-23407 GCA_964487695.1 uncultured Victivallales bacterium | reverse complement strand
TTGTCGCTGAAGCAATGGAACACGGGCGCGCTATAAGCGCAATCCCCGGAGAATGAAAATGTCGAATTCAGAACTGGATGACGAAAAGAACACATTTCTGACGGAGCAAGCCCGGTGCCTGCTGCAGGCAACGGATGAGGTGCTGGAACGTGTGCAACCCGAATTACCCGAGCCGGTGGAACGAAAACTCGCACTCCTTATTCTCGACGGCGTCCTGCACGAAAATGCAGCCGCATCTCGTCCGCCTGTGCGGGAGTTTCTGCGCAAGCGAATCGGTCGCGCCATTGGGGATATGGAAACGAGCAGGGTGAACAAGGGCGCACAAATATGGAAATTCTACAATCACGGTTTTGTCATCCGCACCAAAACGGTCACTTTGGGGTTCGATCTCGTCCGCGCAGCCTATCTGGATGAGGGCCGGTTTGGGATCGAGAATGCAGTCATGCGGCGGCTCGTGGACCAGTGCGATGTCCTTTTCATCAGTCATCAACACGAGGACCACGCCGATCCCCTGGTGGTCCAGCTCTTTCTCGAACAGGGAAAACCAGTTCTTGCGCCTCCAGATTTGTGGAAGGAAAACGATGCATATGGCTCAATCATCCACCCCGCTCGTGACCCGCATTGTATTCAGACGGTTGCAATCCAAGGCGGGAAACGCCGAGTTGAGGTTGCAACCTTTCCGGGCGACCACGGCGGTGATTTGAATCTTCTCAATAACGTCTATGTGGTTTCCACACCGGAAGGCTTGTGTTTCTGCCACACTGGCGATCAGAATAGCGAATCAAGCTTCGCATGGATGGACAAGATAAAACACAGCCACAAGGTGGACGTATTAATGCCCAATTGCTGGACCATGAACATTGCCCGTATGACAAATGGATTCGATCCACAACTGGTCATCACAGGACATGAGAACGAGCTTGGCCACACCATTGATCATAGGGAACCTTATTGGCTGAGCTATGAAAGGAAAACTGGCTCCCGACGATCTATCGGCAGGAAAAGCGTCGGATATCCGCAGCCGTTACTGCTCATGACATGGGGTGAAACCTATCACTACAAAAGGAAAAGGAGATGCGAATGATATCGAAACGATTGCGTATGCCGTTGATTGTATTACTTGCGGCGATGGCGTTGGCGGCCAATCCGTTGACCCAGCAGGAGCCAAAATATCTTGAGCCAGCCTCGATTGATTTTATGGCTATTTTGCCGAATCCGCCGACCGACGATTCGGCTCAGACACGGGCAGAACTCGACGAAATCCTGTCGCTTCAGGCATCCAGGACTCCCGAACAGGTGTCCAGAATCAAGGCCGAACATTCGATTACACCCGCAGCTTTCGCCCAGCTGATAGGCCCGACATTCGACTTCAAAACACATCCCATAACTGATGCTCTTCTCCATCAGGTAACCGTTGACAGCAGGTCTGTGACGGAAGAAGCCAAAGCGCACTGGAATCGGACACGACCGTACGATCTCGATCCGGCGGTTCAGCCGGCTGTTGATAAACCCGGCAATGCCTCCTATCCGAGCGGCCACGCGACCCTTTCCTGCACATGGGCGATTGTCCTGCAACAATTATTCCCTGAGAAGAAGAGCGAACTGCTGGCGCGGGCCGATGAGATCGGCGCGGATCGCGTCATCGCCGGGGTTCACTATCGCTCGGATGTCGCGGCAGGCAAAAAGCTTGGTCAAGCCATCGCTGCAAAGCTCTTGGCATCCAAATCATTTCAAAGCGACCTGGAAGCAGCCAGGAAGGAATTGAGCGCGACGAAGTGAGCGGATCTGCCTGCCAATCGGCATTTCTCGCAACTTCCTGAAACGGTATGTGTAATCCACTTGTTGCGAAACGAGAGTTGCGATGCGAGTGATCAGTTGAGAGCCACGCTCCGTCGCGGCCGAAGTAAAACGAGGCTAAAAGAAAGGACCATGCCTCAGTTACAGAGTGGCAGGGCTGTAAACGTGTCGATAAGACATGGTGCGCTGGGGAAACAGGCCCGGTGATGTCACAGGACCTACAAAATGTACCCTTTCTGTAGGCCGCCCCGAAACTGAGGCAACACCTCTTCTCACCGTGAAACCGCAATTTCTTCAACGTTGCCGCCAAGCACGTTGCGGAAAGCATAGAGCGCCACTGCATCCGCAAAGGCCGCGTTTCGCAGACGCGCATGCGCATTGGAATATCCAGCCTGCGCTTCCAAGAGTCGCGACAGCTCAAGCAGACCGGCGCGGTATTGCGAGTCGCTATCGGCCATCATTTTGTCGGCGGCAAGGGAGGATGCTGCCGCCACGGCGAGGACTTCTTGAGCGTCGATCAGATTCTTGTGCGCTTCGATGACCTGGAGCAGAATCATCATCGCAGTCTCCTCTCGTTCCACGTAAGAGCCTTTCTCCTGCTGACGGGCTTTGAGGTACGATTCGACATCACGGAACCCCGCAAAAGCAGAGAGCGTCCCTTGAAGACCTGTTCCCCAATATTCCTGATTTACCGTGTACGAATCGGATGTCGTGTAATAGTTTGCGAACCCAACGAGGTTCGGAAGGAACATGGCCAGAGACCGGAGCACTTCGTTACGCCGGAGCGCAATCGTCCTGTCCTGCGCATGCATTTCGCGACGCGACAGCAGGGCATGAAACATCCAATTTTCCACCGGAACCGCAACCAGCTCAACGGAGGCCATCTCGCGCGGATCCTCGCCAGGAGTGTGTACAATGAGACGACCATTGGAAGCGTCAAGAAGCGATTCCGGCTTGATCTTCAAATCAGCGAGCGGCCACAAATTCATGACCTGCATGAGCCTTGACAGTGCAAGCTTTGACTCGCGCTGGACATCCGCGTAGTCGCGTTCGCGCGCCAGTGTATCGGCGCGCGCCAGCGCCAGGTCGGTTTCCGTGGCGTACTTGGCGGCGTTCAATGCTTCTGTTTGTTTGAGCCTTTGCCGCGAAGCCGCCAGTTCCTTTTCCCTTCCCTCGAGTTCCTCGTTCATCGAACAGCATTGGCAGAACAGGTTGACGACGGACAGCTCTATCATCTGGTCGGTCCGCTCACGGACCAGCGTGGATATTTCCTGCCCGCGCTTCGCCGAACGGTACATCAGCCATTCGCCAGGAGTAAAAAGCGGCTGGACAATCTCAACGGACCCTCTGTGAATACTTTGATCCTGCAGTTGTACGTTCTGCCCTTCGAATGCCATGAGGGGAGTCTTGCTGAGCGAGAGCGATCCATAAGACAACTGCACTTGTGGCAGAAAGGCGCTGAAGGTCGCGTCCTTATCCAGTGTGGCGATTTTCTCCGCTATCCGGCTGCCGATAAGTTTCGTGCTGCGCGCCTGCGCGATGGCCACACAGTCAGTGAGGCCGAGACCATCTGGAAAGGCGGCCAGGACCGCCCGCGTATCTTCCTGGAGGTTCCGGCGGTACGCCTCGGAATCGTCGTGCCGCAACGCATCCCAATCCTTTGTGCGGCACCCGCCGCAGGTAAAACAACAAAATGACAACGCCAAAACCGTCAGCCACGAAACAACGCGATGTATATTTATATTCATCCTGAGTCCGTCAATTGAAACTATTTCGCTTCTTTCATTCAATCCATCGGAACTGCTGCCGCAATTTCCTCTTCGACGCTTTTCTTGTCCTGCAGGTGGTGTGGAAAGGGCTTGAGCATAAGGCACAAAGGAAAGGCCGCCAGAACAATCAGTCCGGCGAACACAAATCCGTTGTCAAACCCCAGCACCTGGGCCCGCTGAAAGATGCTCTGCGCAGTGGTGAACGCGGTCTTTACGTGGTGGGTCGGCAGTATCCCGTGAATCTGGCGCATGACCAGCGGCGAAACTGCGCGCCCGATCCTGAAATATTCCGCCGACTGTGGCGGCACGACCTCACCCAGCCTCACGGCATGAACTTGGACGGCATTGGTTACATAGTTGTTCAGCAGGGCTATACCAAGCGATCCGCCGACGTTCTGCGAAACGTTCAGAAAAACGCTGGCCGTTGGCAGCTCGTTGCGCGGCACGGAATTCAGGGCGGTCGCAAGAAGCGGCGCCATCAACAACGCAAGCCCCACCCCGCGAATCAATTGAGGCACGACCAGCATATACGAGTTCGACATCGGATCCAGGTATCCGAATTGGACAAGCGATAATCCAACCAGGACGCTTCCAGCTGCTGCGAGGAGCCGGGGGCTGTACCGATCGGCCAATCGCCCGGCCACCGGCATTGTCAAGCCCACTGCCAAAGCGCCCGGGACCATCCACAAGCCGGCCTGGACAGTGGTATAACCCATCAATGTCTGGAGAAAAATGGGAAAAAGAAAAACGCTGCCGAACAGTCCAACTGCGCGAAAAATCGCCAGAAGAATGCACAGCGAATAATTCCTGATGAGAAACAGCCGTAGGTCCAGCAACCTGTTCTTCACTTGTAGTTCGATGGCAATGAACATCACCGAGCCGACCAGCGCGAAGGCTTCGCACAAGCGAATGTAGCTGGAATCCCAGCCTTTCTCCTGACCATTGGAAAGGGCCGTGAGCCCCGCCACGAGCGCAATTGTCAGAAACGCATATCCGAAGAAGTCAAACGGTCGCTTTTCGCCGCGAGCATGCAGCGGGCGCATGATGATCATGCCGGCGAGCAGGGTAAAAGCCCCGATCGGCAGATTGACGGAGAAGATGGTCCGCCAGCCAAACGTATCGGTCAGATAACCGCCAAGGGTCGGTCCCAGCGCCGGCGCCACCATTATCCCGGTGCCCCAGATTCCAAGGGCGCGTCCGCGTTCGTGCGGCTCGAACAATTCGGCGACTATAGCCATGCCGATCGGCTGGATGGCCCCGCCGCCAAGCGCCTGGAGAATCCGGGCGGCAATCAGCGATTCGTAGCTCCAAGCCATGGCGCAAAGCGCGCTGGCTACCGTGAAGATCAGCAGGCATCCGAGGTATAGCGTCTTGTAACTCATGCGAGTGGTCAGCCAGCCCATGAGTGGCATTACGGAAGCGGAAGCGAGCATGAAGCCTGTGGCCACCCATTCGATCTGGTCGCGGTTGACTCCATACGTGCTCATCATGTGCGGCAGCGCCACGTTTACAATGCTGGTGTCCAATATCGCCATGAACGTGCCCAGCATGATGATGCCAAGCACTCCCCAGCGATAAGCGGGGCCATTTGCAGTATCTGTCACTTATCGCTTCCTCCTGACGACACAGCTCGCGTTGCCGTGCCGGTGCGGATGCGGACCTCGACCGACAGGCCCGGGCCCAAGTGCAGGTCGGATGGAGCCGCCGTGACGGCAATGCGCAATGGAACACGCTGGGTGACTTTGATAAACGTTCCAGAAACGCCCTCGGCAGGAATCAGGCTGAACTTGGAATTTGTGGCACGAAGTATATCCATGACCTTTCCCTTCAGACGCAGGCCGGGATAAGCGTCAATCTCGATATCCACGTCGTCACCGATCCGAACCCGGTTCAGATATTTCTCCTCGATATTGGCATCAACGCGAAGAGTGGAAGGGTCGAACATACTGACGACAGGCTGTCCAGGCATTACCATGGCCCCCGGGTCGAGCCAGCGACGGACAACCGCACCATCGAAAGGCGCTTGAACGGAACAAAGCTCCATATCTCTTTTCGCATTATGCACAGCTGCCTCGGCCTCGGCAACGCGGCTCTTCGCCAATTCAACGTCCGCCTTTGCCGCCTCGATGTCCTCCTTGCGGGAGCCCTGTTGAAGAAGCGCCAGGTTCTGCGCGGCGTTCTCCCTGCTTTGCCGGGCGGATTCCAGCGTGGTCCTGGCCCTGTCCAGCTTGTCCAGCGGAACGGCATTATCCTTTATGAGCTGCTGCGTCCGATCCAGTTCCAGTTGCGCCAGGTCTTCTTCGTTTTGAAATCGCTTTACCGTCGCCTCGGCGGCCTTGATTTCCTCCGGACGATTGCCGTTCATGCTCTTCTCGTACTTTGCCTGGCTTGCCGTCCAAACGGCTTGCGCCGAAATCAAAGCCGCATCCGCACGACTCAGCGCCACCTGCTCGCCGCTCGAATCCAGAACAAGCAGGCCGTCTCCACTACGCACGGATTGTCCTTCGTGGACCAGAACTTCGGTGAGTCTTCCGTTGATTTCCGGCGCTACATCAACGAGGTGCCCGGCAAATCTGGCATCGTCCGAAAACACTACTCCACGCACAAACACAAACCAATACCCCCCGACGCCAATGGCTATGGCTGCAAGAATGCCGATACCCGCGAGAATGCTTCTGCCACGACTATCGGAGGCGGCAACCGATTTGACATCCGGCTTCGGTGCTGACGGCTCTGTTTCCATTTTGCTTTCAGTGTTATTCATGGTTCCTCGACATCATTTGCGTTTGCGGTCTGTCTTATGATTAGCTCCGTTGATAAATAAATCCACAAGAAAGGCCAGGTTTCTTTGCGATTCTGGCGCGTCCTCCAATTCGAGAGCGCGAGTGCGCAGCATGCCCAGCAGATATTCGGCAAGGACCGCAGCAGTGCCGTCGCGCCGCACATGGCCCGACTCCATTCCCCGCGAAATGATCGCCGCCACGGCGGCCGTAAGTTCCTTACGGCGCTTGACCCATCTCTGACGTAGCCCTCCGCCGCGTTCCATGGCGCGATCTCCCTCGGACTGGATAATGCGGAACAGGGGGCGACGCCGGCGAAAGAAATTGCTGATCTTCTCGCACACAGCCAGCAAACCCTCAGGGAAGGCGACGCCGTCAAAAGAGCTTTGAGCAACAAGCTCGCACAATTCGTCAAACCCGCATACTGCGGTTTGAAAAAACAAATCACTCTTGTCTGCGAAATAAAGATAGATCGTCCCCTTGCCGACATCGGCCCGTTTCGCGATTTCGTCGAGGGTTATCTCGTGCAGCTGGCGGGCGATGAAAAGCTTCTCCGCCGCCAACATGATTCTCTGTTTCTTATCCGCCGTCACGGTTCTTCCTTATGACTGACCAGTCAGTTTTCGCATTGTTTATCGCAAGCGGTCTGTTGTGTCCAGTAGATTCGAGGGAAGCGGGTTGATCCTCTTCGGCGCGGCGTAGCGCGCCTCCCACGTTATTTGGGGCACTCGCAAGGAGGGCAAGAACCGGAAACTGACAATGTGTGAGGCGCGCTCCGCCGCGTCGATATTGTCACTCCGTTCACATCGTTTATGTCGGGCCGAAGGTCAGGTCGGGTTTTCCCCGGCCAAGCTTGGAGTCTTCAACGCCGCCATCATCTTTTCCGTCGATGCCGACGCTGTATACAACCCAGGTTCCGTCTGGATTCAACCGATACTTCATCTGCTTGCCGTCGAACGGATCGTCCGGGATGTTGTCGAGATACTTTGGCGTCAGTTCATCGAGTTTTTGCGGCAGCCTTCCTTCATCACGCTTGAACATGACGACGGCCAGAAAAATCCGCGTGGCCCGCAGGTCGGCGATCATGGTAACATATTTTGAGTGTCCTTTGCCTGTTCCGGAAAGCAAGACTTGCGCAAGGACTCGCCCGATTGGATCTTTGTATTGCAGAAGCGAGATCAACGGCACCGGTGAAGAATCGGAGTGATATCCCGACGTCTTGTTGAGCAATAATGAGATATCCGCCTCAGGTCCCAGTAGCTTATCGAAGCGATCATATGCTGCCGGATCATACGGCTTTTCAGCCATGATGATGAGGTGTGTATAGCAAGCGTCCATATCCTTCTCCATATTACCCGGTTTGCTGCCCAGAAGGCACGCAATAGCCCGATTTGCAGCGCGACGTGGCTTGGAGGAGCGACCACGGGCGAAAAACAAAGGATCGTTGAAGCATTCATCTATAGATGCGTGTGCGAAAATCCATTCATAGCGCATACATTCAACAAAAGGTTCCGATTCATTATCGGTCGTCTCAAGAAATCGTATATTATCCCGCAATAGATCTTCCTCCACGGGATAATTCGACGCAATCTGGCGCATGGTTCTGCATGACATGTCGCAACAGGCAATGCTGACAAGATGGTCAATCAGTACGCCACCGCGCGAGAGAATCGAAGAGAAACTGATTGCGATCCGGAGATTGGAGAACGCTCCCGGATAGTCGCCTTGGACGGTCTTTACTTTGGCCGACATATTGAAACAACGGCAAATCGCCCTCATCTTTGTAATATAGGGCAGCGTCTGAATGATATTTGTCTCTGTCGGAACTTGAGGATCAGGCGCTTCGGCTGCGCGACGCGCGAGCGCGAGGCTTTCTTGTGCCTGCTCCAAAACTGCAAGCGTGTTGGTGGCACCGTTGAGCGACCACGGCATATGCTTCCATTCATCATCAGCGGCATGCTCCTGCTTTTGCGGTACTGTGTATGCCGCACCTGCCCGTCTCAACAGGTCGAATGCGCTGTCGGGTTTGACATCTTTTTCGAGGAGAATCGGGCGGGTTGGTTCGAGGCGAACGCCCGGAATCGGCTCGATCCACGGTTTGCGAAGCGACAGAAGAATACACCAGAATCCAACGAGGCAGATCAGAATGATTGCCGTTCGTTTGAGAAATGTCTTCATGGCGAAAATATAAAAGGAAGAAGGAATGGTTGAAAGGGAAAAGAATGTATAAGTATCGCCTCAGTTACTGAGTGGCCTCTTCTTCGTAGCCGAGCCGGATACGGCGCGGCCCGCGTCTTATCAGACGCGGCTACATCGAGGCCACCCAGTAACTGAAGGGATGCGTGTATAAAAGTATTGTTGTTGTGAGCCGATTATTCTAATTTTTTCATGATGTTGGTTTGAGTAAAGTTATCGCCGTAAGCCGCAAGCCGTCATAAAGATATTGAAGCTGTGAGGTGGATAATGAAAATATCGCCGATCGTTGGGCTTTCAGCCATGCTGGTTTTGTGCAGTTGCTCCGCCCAGGATGAAGATTCTCAGAAAGGAACGGCCAAAACGATTTCAACACCCGCAACAAATGAGGCAGTCACAGCAAGCAGCGCGACCGCCCGGAAGGAGGAAGGCAAAGTGAAAGAACACAAAAGCGGAACATGGACACCGGGGTTGAGCGATGAGGAGAACGAGACATTGTTCGCTATAGCAAAGGATACGCTCGACTGGTGCGTCAACGGCGGCAAAGGAGAATTCTCATTCGATAAATATAAGATAACCCCGAAATTAAAAGTACCCACACACACGTTTGTAACGCTGAAGATCGGCGGCAATCTCCGTGGCTGCATCGGCTCCCTGCCGCCAATGGCCGCGGCTCCGTTGTACGAATCGGTCTACGACAATGCAGTCAACGCCGCGCTGAAAGACTGGAGGTTTTCACCGGTGAGACCGGCGGAACTTTCCAAACTTGAAATCGACATCTCGCTTCTGAGCCCGGTCACCGACATCAAGTCGCTCGATGAATTCAAGCTCGGCGAACATGGCATAATAATCCTCAAGAGCGGGCACCGCGCCGTATACCTTCCAGAAGTCGCGCCAGAACAGGGCTGGACAAAAGAGGAAACGCTGGCTTCGCTCAGCGAAAAGGCCGGCATGAATCCCGACGCCTGGAAAGAAGGCGCAAAGTTCCAGATTTATTCGAGCGTGGTTTTATCGAAGTAGCAGGCATTGCAAGGTGGGAAATTGGAATGGTGGAATAATGGTTTCGTAAGATAGTCCGCAGGATACCCAACATTCCACTATTCCAACGTTCCATTGTTCCGATCAGTTTGCCTTTTCGAATTGCGCGCCCAACGCTGGTTTGCCACCGGACGGCACTTCTACACGGGCCTTTCTAAACCATTGAGCCGCTTCGTCATTCCGCTTGAGCTTGAGCAGGCCAACTCCCAGATTGATCATGGCCTGGCGATTCTCAGGATTCAAGGCCAGCACCCTGCGCAGAAGTTCCACCGATTCGCCGACACGGCCATCCTGGAAACGTGCGACCGCCAGATCCTGCAAAGCCGGGTCGTGATCCGGACGCAAGGCAATCGCGCGCTCGAATTCTTCAGCTGCGAGCGCAGTACGCCCTGTCGCGCGATAAGCCGTGCCTAGAAAGCGGTGAGCATCCGCCGAATCCGGCTGAAGTTCAATGGCCGCACGATACTCGGCGATGGATTCCTCCAGCCGCCCGCGCGTCTGGAGACCGACGCCGACATTCGTATCCAACTCGGCTGCATAGTTGACGCGATCGGTAGGCCATTGATGCGGCAGATTGATCAGCACGGCGAATAGCGCTAAAGCCCCAACAGATGCAATCCTGCCGGCGATGGGCAATGAGGCCTGTTGGCACAGGCGTTGGACACCGAGTACAGCAAAGATCACAAAGACAGGCATGACTGGCGCGAGATAACGTGACGCCGGAAAAACAAGTATGACGGTGGCGATATAGCCGGAAGCGAAGAGAAGCAGGATGCGCCGATCTTTGCGTCGCCATGCCATGGTGACTACCCCAAGGAGCGCCAATGGTCCAACAATTCCAAATGGGAATGCCAGAGAACCGATCCGCCAGATCAGGCAATGCAAAATGCCGGAGTGCTTCGCAAACTCATACAGATCCTCATTCCGCGGAATTTCACGGCTGGAGAATGTCTGCTCAAGCTTGACGGCCAGCCCCTTGGCAAACGAGAGCGGTGTTTGCCGAACGAACTCGCCGACCTTTCGTAGAAAGAAACGCTGGGCCGCACTTGCCGTTTTTGCCCCTTCGCGATACGGCAGAGCGGCAAGCCTGTCCCAGTCAATGCCGGGCTGTATGGTGAGAGTTTCATCGGTATGTGGATTGTTACCGATATATAGATTGATACCGCCATTCGTAGAGATAGGAACAAACTCACCGGAGACCGCGTAATTCCTTGCCGTGACCGGCAGAATGGCGAGCAGCAGCCCTGCGACAAAGCTCGAGGCAAGTCGCAACGTTTCCGGCCATTGTCGCTGGGTTCTGCTGTCGGCTGGCCGCCATACGATCCACCCAAGCACAATCAAACCTGTGATGGCACTATTGGGCACAGTCAGTGTCGCCAAGCCAACGGTGATTCCCAAGCCGATTGCTCTGGGCCACGTCGCCTTTTCAGCGAAGCGCAACAACAACAAGATGGCGCAAAGGTTGAGTACGACTCCCAACCCTGCGGGCAGGAGTTGGCTGAAATAAAACAGCAGCGGCGCGTAGCAACACACGCCAAGCCCGGCGGCAAAGCCGATCCACGGCCCGCCGCGACTGGCTATGAGATACGTCAGCATAACGGCTGCGACACCGAGGAGAGCGTGGATGCAGCGTACGACCGGCATGCCGGTGATACCGGCGCGGTAGAGCAGGCTCAGCGCGTACGGATAAAGCGGCGGTTGCCAGAAGGGGCGAGTCTCCTGCTGACCGCCGACGGCCAGCGCCATGGCTTGACGGTGGTAGGTGGCGGCATCAACCACCGGCACCTGGAACGCCTGGTCACGATCGCTCTCCATGACAAAGGCAAACTGCACCGTTGCTGCCAGCACAGCCAACGCAATGCACATGTGCGATGACTTCACGTTCATAAAAGACCCGTCCCTGTCGGTTGTCCGGCCCAAAATATTGTCTCACCACTAATGCCCGGTTTCTTTCCACTACCAGGAACCATTACTCTAGTCGCTCGTTTGGACTTGTCGAGCCCCTGCTGTCGCCCTAGAACTATCTGCAGGAGCACGGCAAGAAAGCCCACGAGTTCATCCGCTCGATGGTGCATAACAATATCCAGAAGAAGTAGGCAGTGGCAAAACGACGATCACTGGAAGAGAGACTGACGAAACTGAAGGAGCTGGAGAAGCTTCCGGTTTCCGCCACTACTTTTGCCGAATTACGCCTGGCCCTCGCCGGTTCAAGCAATATTACCACCGCAAAAGCCGCTAATATTGCCGCGCAATTGGGCTTGAAGGATCTGTCAAGCGACGTGGCTTCGTCTTTCGATCGCTTCATGGAGAATGCCGTCAAGACCGATCCAGGCTGCCGCGCCAAACTCGCCGCAGTCGAAGCGCTGAATACGCTTGGACACGAGGATGTCCAACTGTTTCTCCGCGGGATTCGGCATGTCCAGATGGAGCCCTCTTTCGGTCCGCCGGTTGATACGGCGGATACGCTCCGCGGCGCCTGCGCGTTTGCCTTGTACAGGCTTGGTTATCCAGAGCTCTTCAACGAAGTGGCGGCCCTGCTTGCGGATCGCCAATCTGCGGCGCGCCGCGCAGCTGTGAGAGTTCTACTTGAAACCGCAAACGACACAGCAGAGGCTTTACTCCGCATGAAAGTCCTGCATGGCGACAAAGAACCAGACGTCATGGCGGATTGTTTTGCCGCATTGCTGGCAATGTCCCCCACCCGCTCGTTGCAATTCGTCGCCGGCTTTCTGACCGGCCAGGATCCCTTGACCGTTGAGGATGCGGCGCTTGCGCTTGGCAATTCGCGAACGGAACAGGCTGTTGAAATACTGCGAGAACACCGGGAGAAGAGTTTCAGCCCCCAATTCAAGAGGATGCTGTTGTTGCCTATTGCTCTCACGCGCCGCTACAAAGCATTTGACCTGCTTGTCAATGTCGTCGAAAAGGAACCGCAAGCCGACGCTATCGCCTCGTTGAAGGCTTTGGTAATTTGCACCGACACGGACAGGCGTCGCGACAGGGTTCGCATGGCGGCCATGTCACGCAATGATCCCGTTATCGTGAAAGCATTCGAAAAATAATTTCACCAGGCATAAAGAGGACCTGCTGCGGTGAATCCCTGGATTCCGGCTATTTCTTGCGCTCTTTGTCCTTCTTTCTGAGAACTCTCTTAACTTCGGAAATCAAACGGTCCGGAACGATCGGCTTGTCGATAATGCGGTCTACAGGCAGCCAGGTGTCGTCAGGCTTGATGCTGCGAGGCAGGCCCAGCACGTTAGTGATGCCTGTGACAAGCAAAACACCCATGTTGTTTTTCAACCCGGACAATTCTGGAATTTTCCGCGCGACTTCAAAACCCTCGGTATCTGTGGCCATCATGACGTCGAGAATCATGAGATCGGGTTTGATCTTCTTGGCCATTTCAAGACCAGCAGCGCCATCCTTCGCAAGATACACCTCATAACCATGGGCTTGGAGCAGATCCCTGTTTGACTCCGCAAAAGAAGCGTCATCATCCACAATCAACACCTTCTTTATCCTTTTCATGATCCACTCTCCGTTTATTCGTTGCTCTTGACTTCTTTGTACCTGGGGAATGAGAAGACAAACTCAACCCATTCGCCTGCTTTCGACGAGACGCCGACCCGCCCGCCGTGAGCTTCAACGATATGTTTTGTAATAAAAAGTCCCAATCCCGTTCCTTTTTGACGATTTTCGCCGTTCACCCTGCTGAATTTCTGAAACAGCTTATCCATCTTGTCTTGAGGTATGCCGTCGCCTTCATTCTTCACTGAGAACTCGACAAACTCGGCGGCAGGTCGTGCCGAAAGCGTAAGCGCTCCGTTGTCTTTGCCGTATTTAATGGCGTTATGCACGAGGTTCTCGAAGACTTCGCGGGTCATGTTCATGTCGGCAAGAAGCATAATTTGGCCGTTTATGTCATTGGTGACGCGCATTTTCTTTGCCTCGATGTCCGTTTCGAATGCGTCGAGCACTGGCGTTACTATGTCCTCCAGCACCTTCACCTTCGTTTTCACCAGCTGGAACTCACCGTTTTCGATCCGGGAAAGATTAAGGTAATGCCTGATCATTTCGACAATGTGATTGCCACATGTGTCTATCGTGCAAACCGTTTTCAGTTGTTTTTCGTTCAGCGCCCCAAGCTTCTGTTCGCGCAGCAGGTAAATGTAATTCATGATGGTCGCGACCGGTCCTTTGAGCTCGTGCGACACAAAGCCGAGGGTTTCCATATAACTGTGATTAAGCTCCATGAGCTTGTGCTCCCGCTCCGCGAGCGTGCGGGTCATTTCATTGAACGCACAGACGAGCAAATCAGTTTCGCGACAGGAATTAACAGTCGGCACGGGCACGGGCTTTTCGCCATTGCACATCTTCTTCGATGCCTCCACAAGCCTGTGTATCGGCTGGGCCAGACGACCGGCGATAATGAATGCCAGGAAAAGCGCGACGAGAAGGACGAACATTGACACAAATAGATACCTGAACATTACGCTCCGCGCAATGTCATCGAAAGGTTTCTTCAGAATGCCAACATAAAGTATGCCGATGACATTGCGATTGGCATCGCGAATGGGTTCGTAAGCTGTGATGCACTCTTTTCCAACAACGTCGGCGTTACCGACCCATGACTGGCCATTGTCGAGAACCCTGTCGGCAACCTGTTTGGACACTCGCGTGCCCAACGCGCGATTGTCGTTTCCCAGCCTCACCGTCGTAGCGATCCGGCAGTCGTCCAGAAATATCGTCGCAGTCCCAATCGGAACACCGGCGTGTTCTTCCCCCTTGAACACTACATCGCAAATGTGGTCCACAAGGTCGAAATTGCGGTTGATGAGGATTCCGCCATGGATCACCCCTATGACGTTCGGTCCCTGGCGCACAGGCACAGCGCTGGCCATCACCATTCCACGCGCCTCATCCCTCTTCATGGAACGGCGCGCGCCTGGAGTATCTTCGATTTCCATGAACGCACGGTCTGCCAGCCCTTCCCCCTCTTTATCAAGCTCTGCCCGTGAAAGGACGGAAATGCAGGTTACCGATTCGCCTTTTATAGCGGAACCAACGAGTGGATCGGACGTCTGGTAGTCGCCCGTTGCATGCGGTTCGGTGGTGCGCATCACAACCTGGCCATCGGGCGCTATGACATCCAGGTAATCGAGTCCGAACCCGACCCGTATTCGTTCAAGCCTGTTGAGAAGATCGGCGTCTGACCAATTCCTGCCATTGCACATGGTCACCACAGCTTCTGTGCTTGCAGCAAGACGAATGACGGTCTCGATTTCACGCATTTTGCTGTCGCAAATGGAGGATGCGCTGCTCAGGTCGAGACGGACGCGAGTCTGAGCTTCCTCGATCAGCCGCTGGTTCAGCATGCGGATACCGAGAAAACCCGAAAGCATACCGAACAAGACCACAAGCGCTGCAAATGCTTGGAATAGTTTGGTCCTCAGCATGTTTTGTCACCTCTTCGGCAAATAAACCGGTGTTGGCCACGCCTTCTTGCAGACGAACCTGAACCGAATCTCGTCCATGTCGAGCGGAAGATTTCGCCTGCGCCGCTTTAAGCTATTGAGCGTTTATCGGCCGCTGATGCCGTAAAAAATCGGCCAGGTTATCTGCCAAGCGTCTCTTTTATCTTTTTTAGAAGGACTTCCGGTTTTACCGGCTTCTCAAGCACCGCATTAACAGGCAGCCAATCCGCGTCAGGTTCAAACCCGAAAGGAAGCCCCTTCGCCTTTCGTATCCCGGTAATCATGACAACCGGCATGTTCTTCGTCTCGGCGTCTTCGTGTAACTTGCGAGCGACCTCAAAACCTTCGCTGTCGTTCGTCATCATGACATCCAGAATCATTAGATCCGGTTTGTCTTTCTTTGCCATCCTGAAGCCGTCTGCGCCATTGTGCGCGGCTGTGATCGTATGGCCGTCGCCTTCAAGGACTGCCGTTACTGATTCAACGAACGCGTTATCGTCATCCACTACAAGAATCCGTGCCATCGTCGTTATCCTCCACTAAGATGATTCACGGGCCTTTCTACAGAGAATTGCCCGGGTAGTTCAATTCCAATCGTCATACCTTCTCGCGCCGTTCGTATTTAGTGTGAAGAAGATGATGCGACGTTTCGCCCAGAGGCATATTCAGAAACTCGCCATATATCTGCTTTATCTTGGGATTGTCGTGCGATTTCCGCAGCGTTTTCCCCTCGTCTTCCTTGTAAATGGCCTTTGTCCGTTCGCGCCGGATCGCGTTTGTCGTCAGTCTCGGCTGACCACCACCGCCTATGCAACCGCCCGGACAAGTCATCACTTCCACAAAGTGGAACGTCACTTCGCCGGACTTGATCTTTTCCAGCACTTTGTTCGCGTTGCCAAGCCCTGATACAACCGCGACATTCATGGTAACGCCTTCAAGAAACGACCAATCCGGAACAGTTCCCTCGATCTTCAGCGAGGCGGTTTTTATCCCTTCAAGGCCCATTATCGGCGTCACATGCAGGTTCTCGAACGGCAGTTCCCGCCCGGTAATGACCTCATACGCCGTCCTGAGCGCGGCTTCCATGACACCGCCGCTGTTCGCAAAAATATCCGCTGCGCCGCTCGAGGTGCCAAGTATCTTGTCCATCTGTTCATCCTGCAGGCCAACGAAATCTATGCCTGCCGCCTTGATCATGCGGCCAAGCTCGCGCGTTGACAACACGGCATCGACATCCTGGAATCCGCTACTGTTCATCTCCGGGCGCTGTGCCTCGAATTTCTTGGCGACACACGGCATGACGGACACCACGAACAGATCTTCCGGATTCTTGCCTGTTTTCTTTGCCCAGTATGTCTTTGCAATCGCCCCGAACATCTGCTGCGGCGATTTGCATGTGGACATGTTTTGAATGTAGTCTGGATGAAAATATTCAACGTACTTGATCCAACCCGGCGAACAGCTTGTGAATTGCGGAAGAGCGACCTTCTGCCCTTCCTTCACGCCTTTCTTGAGGCGCGTCAGAAGTTCCAGCCCTTCCTCGATGATCGTCAGGTCGGCGGTGAAATTCGTGTCGAAAATCGTATCGAATCCCAACCTGCGGAGTGCTGCGACCATCTTGCCTGTCACCAGCGTTCCAGCCGGAAGGCCAAAACACTCACCAAGCGCCGCACGCACAGCCGGCGCAGTTTGAACAATGACCGTCTTCTTTGGATCGTCCAGCGCCGCCCAGACCCGGTCAATGTGGCTGTTCTCTACAATCGCTCCAACCGGGCAAACTGCCGCGCATTGCCCGCACTGCACGCAAGCCACAGTGTCCAGGTTTCTGCCGAAAGCGGGTCCGATCACGGTCTTGAATCCGCGGAACTGCGGGAATAATGCGCCCACGGCCTGTACCTGCCCGCAAACGGTTACACAACGCCTGCACTTTATGCATTTGCCGTTGTCGCGAACAAGCGCCGGCGTGCTGGCGTCAACATCGTCCCTTGTTTTCATGCCCTCATAGACGATTTGCTTGATGCCGAGATCGAATGCCACGGACTGCAATTCGCAGTCATTGTTCCTGTCACATGTCTGGCAATTGCCGGCATGTTCGGAAAGCAGCAGCTCCACAATGGCGCGGCGCGCATCGCGGACACGCTTCGTGTTGGTATGGACTTTCATACCTTCCGCCGCAGGCATCACGCACGACGCTATCAGCGTTTTCGCGCCTTCCACCTCAACGAGGCAAACTCTGCACGCACCTACGGCCTGCACGTTTTCAAGGTAACAGAGCGTCGGTATTTTGACGCCTGCCAATTTTGCGGCTTCCAGAACGGATGCGCCTTCCGGAACCTCAACCGGTTTATTATCTATTGTCATTTTCAGCATGATTCAGGCTCCTTTTTTCAGCTCACACGTTCTTCACGGTAGTCGCAACGCAGACAACGACGGGCTTCCCTCACCGCCGCCTGCTCGCTCAGCACCATTTCAACTTCGGCAAATGAATTCTTCCGTCTATCAGGCGAAAGAAGATGCACTTCCGCACGCTCGTACATCACGGGTTCAGCGTCCGGATCAAAGCCAGTCTTGACCTGATCGGACTTGCGCCAGAACGCATGCTCAGCGCCCGTCAGCATCTTATCCATCCCGATGGCCGCCTTTTCGCCCGCCGCGATGGCTTCAATGACGGATGACGGTCCTGTCGCGGCGTCACCGCCGGAGAAAATCCATTCGACCGAGGTCTGTCCGGTTATCGGATTGGTTTCGATCCAGTTGCTCTTCGTGAGATTCATCCCTGTCCCGTCAACGATCTCATCCGGGAGCAGGCTCTGACCGATGGCCGGCACGACCTGGTCAGCCGGCACGACAAACTCATCGCCTGCTTTCTCTTTAGGCCTGCGGCGACCGCTGCGGTCGAATTCGCCGAGTTCCATCCTGCAGCATTTCACGCCGGCGGCTTTGCCCTTTTCCACAACAACTTCCTTCGGGGCCACAAGAAATTCGAACCTCACGCCTTCTTTGAGGGCTTCTTCAATTTCTTCCTTGTATGCAGGCATTTCTTCGCGCGTCCGGCGATAAAGAACCGTCACGGTCTTCGCGCCGAGACGAATGGCAGTTCGCGCCACATCGAGGGCAACGTTTCCGCCGCCTATGATCGCAACGTGCTTACCTACATTCACTTTGCCATCAGCATTGTAGCTCCGGAGGAACTGGATGCCATCCACGACTCCATGCGCATCGTCGCCCTTGAGCCCGAGCTTCATTCCGGCCGGTGCGCCGACGCCAAGGAACACAGCCTCGTAGCCTTTCTTCCTGAGCTCTTTCAATGTGAAATCTTTTCCAAGCCTTGAGCCTGTTTCAACCTCCACGCCCAGACTCTTGACCATCCGTATCTCGCGCGCCAGCGTTTTGCGCGGTAGACGATAGGCCGGTATGGTCTGTACAAGCATTCCGCCTTCTTCCTTGTGCGCCTCGAAAACCTTCGGTTTGTAGCCGAGCCTGGCCAGGAAATACGCGCAGGAAAGTCCAGCCGGCCCCGCGCCGACGATGGCGATCTTTCTTTTTGCGTTTTCCGGATTTTCACGGACTTCCGGAATCTGCGGCTTCTTTTCCTGCTCGACCATGAATCGTTTCACCGCGCGGACCGACAGCGGCGAATCGAGCTTCGCCCTGCGGCACTTGCCTTCGCAGGGATGGAAACACACTGCCCCGCAAATAGCGGCAAAGGGATTCCGCTCCCGGTGCAGCTTCAAAGCCTCGTCATAGCGTTTCTCGCCGATGAGCGAGATGAATCCAGGTACGTAAACGCCGGCAGGACAGGCGTTTTCGCACGGCGCGCGCACGAGTGCAGCGCACACGCCAGCGGGACATTTCTTGTCGCGGATATGAGCGACATATTCATCGCGGAAATGCCGGATCGTCGAAAGGACCGGATTCGGCGCTGTCTGGCCGAGCCCGCAAAGCGCGGTGTCCTTGATCTTGCTGCCAAGATCGATCAAACGCTCTATGTCGCCTTCTTCGCCCTTCCCTTCACAAATGCGATCGAGGATTTCCAGCATGCGTTTCGTCCCGACTCTGCAAGGCACACATTTGCCGCAGGATTCGTCCTGCACGAAATCCAAGAAGTAGCGCGCCACATCCACCATGCATGTGTCCTCGTCCATCACTATCAGCCCGCCGGATCCCATGATCGCGCCGAGTTCGGCAAGCGATTCATAATCAACCGGCACGTTCAGGTGCTCTTTCGGAATGCAGCCGCCCGACGGTCCGCCAATCTGCGCAGCCTTGTATTTCTTGCCATCCGGAATCCCGCCGCCGATGTCATAGATCAACTCGCCCAGCGGCGTGCCCACAGGAATCTCCACCAGGCCGGTCATGTTCACCGCGCCGGCGAGAGCGAACACCTTTGTACCCTTGCTTTTTTCGGTGCCCATGGCGGCATACCATTCCGCACCCTTGAGGATGATCGCTGGAATTGCGGCGTAGGTCTCGACGTTGTTTAGAACGCTTGGCTTGCCCCACAGGCCCTTGTTCGCCGGGAACGGCGGCCTGGGCCTGGGTTCGCCGCGATTGCCTTCGATCGAGGTCATCAGCGCCGTCTCCTCGCCACAGACGAACGCGCCGGACCCCATGCGAATTTCCAGATCGAAATCGAACCCTTTTCCGAATATGTTTTTGCCAAGGAATCCGTATTTGCGGGCCGCATCAATGGCTTTTCCGAGCCGTTCGACTGCCAGCGGATACTCAGCGCGGACATAGACAAAACCCTGCGCCGCGCCGACTGCATAGGCGCCAATTGCCATTGCCTCGATGACGCTGTGTGGATCGCCTTCGAGAACGCTTCGATCCATGAACGCGCCGGGATCGCCTTCGTCCCCGTTGCAGAGCACGTATTTCTCCGTGCCGGCCGCCTTCCGTGTGAGGCTCCATTTGAGCCATGTGGGAAACCCAGCGCCGCCGCGGCCGCGTATTCCAGACTTCTTTACTATATCAATGACATCGTCGGGCTTTTTCTCGGTGAGAACCTTCGCGAGGGCCATGTAACCGTCGCGACCAATGTATTCGTCTATGCTGAGCGGGTCTATCACGCCGCAGTTGCGCAAAACGATCTTCGTCTGCCTTGCCAGAAAATCTATCTTCGTTATTTCCGGAACCGGTGCGCCGGTGATCATTTTCTTGTGGACCAGGCTTTTCACGATCTTGCCGTTCTTGAAGTGGCTCTTCACGATCTTTGCGGTGTCCTGCGGCTTCAGGTTTTCATACATCACACCGTCGGGATAGACCACCACAACCGGTCCGACAGCGCACGGCCCGAGGCAGCCGGTGGCGAACAGCTTCACCTTGTTTCCGAGTCCGGCCTTCTTGATTTCTTTTTCGAGCGCAGCTTTAACGTCCACCGCTCCGGAGGCGATGCAACCGCCGCCATGGCAAACCAGAACATGGCGTTTCGTTCCGCCTACGGCGTGGATCTTCACGCGCTCCTCGACCATCGGCTTTACTTTATCGGCAAGAGCCTTCAGCTCAGCCACTGTGTTGATTTTTCCAGCGGTTTTCGTCATTTTGCCCCTTTCTTCGCCTTGGAAGCGCGCTTGACGCTCTTCTTCCTGTAAGCATTCAGGATTTCCTGGATTTTCGCGGGTTTTACCCGCTGATGGATATCGTCGTCAATGGTCATGGCCGGTGCGAGCCCGCATGCGCCGAAGCATCGCGCAACTTCCAGCGAGAACTTCCTGTCCGGCGTAGTTTCACCGACATCAATTCCGAGATGCTTCTTCACGGCATCGAGGACCTGTTTGCCGCCCCGCACGTAACATGCCGTGCCGAGACAGACCCTTATAAGATGTTCGCCGCGCGGCATTGTGGAGAAGAACGAATAGAATCCGACAACGCCGGCAACTTCGCTGAACGGTTTGTTCAGTTCCACGCTTATTTTCTTCAGTGCTGACTCCGGCAGATAGCCGAACATGTTCTGGGTTATCTGCAGAACGGGAATCAACGCTCCCTGTTTGCTCCTGTATTCTTCCAGCACCTTATCCAGCCGCTTAAGAAGGACTTTCTCCTTAACCTGAAGTCCGGACTTGCAGCAGCATTCCGTAGCATTTGCAGGCATATCATCCTCATTTCTTCTTAACGCGAAGGTACCGATTCCACGGGGATTCGCGCCGATTGACATCACACCCACCAATCATACGAGGAATTGACGGTCCTTCCTCATCTTCAAAACACCGTAAAGGTTAGAAATTATATTACCCACAGTCAAGCGGTATCGTGAATTTTTTAACGAATAAACCGCTTACTTTCAGTTTGAGTCGCATGCAAAGCTACCGTCAAAGATGGTCACAACAAAGCGTGGTCCAAGAAACAGACAGGACACATTTGTTGAATTTGGTGCTACGCCTTGCCATGACCGGTGGTCAGGTGTTAGATTTCGGCTGAAGGACTGTCCATAAGCGCGGCATAAGAAATGAAAGACACCAGTCCAGACTGCGGCCGGGTTGAAGGCGGAAGCAACCCGCAAAGCACGGGTGACAAGATCAAGATATCCTCTATTCTGATCGACGAACCGGACCTGAAATACATGCGCGGATCGTTGATTGCCCGGGGCGGGATGGGCGCGATCCTGAACGCAAGGGACGTGAACCTTCGGCGCGATGTAGCCATGAAGGTCATGCTGGACCCGGACAAAGCCGGCAATGAGCAGATTCTGCGTTTTCTCCAGGAGGCGCAGATCACTTCACAACTGGAGCATCCTTCCATTGTGCCGGTCCATGAACTTGGAGTGGATGCCTGCGGGAATATCTTTTACACGATGAAGTTTGTGAAGGGCCGCACATTGAGCGACGTGCTCAAGAACATCCGTAACGGTGACGGCACGACCATCGGGGATTACCCGCTATCCCATCTTTTGACAATCTTTCAAAAAGTATGCGATGCCGTGGCGTTTGCACACAGCAAGTGTGTTATCCACCGCGACCTGAAGCCTGACAACGTGATGATTGGTGACTACGGTGAAGTCCAGGTAATGGATTGGGGATTGGCGAAGGTGCTTCCATCGAAAGAATGGAGCGAGGTCGGACAAGAGAAGACCGAAGCCGTGATGAAAGCATCCGTAGTTTGCAACCAGCAACCAGCAACCGGGGCTGCCCACATCGATTCTGTTGGCGCCATCCAGACCGACGCGCTTCTCAAGACGATGGACGGCGTGATTATGGGAACGCCAGAGTTCATGTCACCTGAACAGGCCCTGGGGAAGACTGAAGACGCGGATGAAAGAACGGATATCTATGCGCTGGGAGCCATTCTCTATAATATCCTGACGCTGAATGCACCCGTGACCGGTAAGAATCTGGACGAGATAATCGAGAATGTGTCCACAGGGAATATAAAGCAGCCGACTGAGTATAACCCGAAAAGAACAGGAGAACACGGGAAGCGAGGGCAAATCGGCTCAGATGCCGGACAATGCATTCCTTTGCCCCACTGTCCGGATAGACGGATACCGGAATCGTTATCTGCGGTGACGATGAAGTCACTGGAAACTGATCCAAACCTGCGGTACGGATCGGTTAAGGATCTGCAAGTTGACATCGCGGCATACCAGAACGGTTTTGCCACAAAGGCGGAAAAAGCAGGCCTGCTCAAGCATGCGGCACTTTTCTTCAAGCGCAACAAAGCAGCTTCGATCGGAGCTGCTGCGGTGCTAGTCATCAGCATCGCCTTCGGCGCCAGGGCAGTGATGGAAGGGCGGCGCGCGGAACAGGCCCTTGAAGAGCTGAAATCAACCGCCCCGACATTCGCCGCTCAGGCGGCTTTTCTCGTGGAGAACCAGAAATTCGACGAGGCGATCAATAAGATCGGATTTGCAATCAGACTCGATGGCAGGAACGCGGACTACCGGCTCTTTCTCGCCAATACACTGCAAGCGTTATCCCGCCTGCCTGAAGCCGCGGCATCTTACAGGCAAGTCCTGGGCCTGCGAAGGGACGATGCATCGGCAAAGACGAATCTCGATATATGCGTGACGCTGCTCAGCGCGAATCGAGGCAACGCGGTACTTTCAGAGCCTCTCAAATCCAAGCTGCTCGACGCCCTTCTCGCGCAGAAACGCCAGGCCGACGCCGTGCCGCTCAGCCGCGAGTTGAAGCGCGATGCCGATACCGCCGAGATGCAGATCAGATCGCGACTCAAGACAGTCATGGCACAGCCGGAATGGAGGTCGAATAAGCTGAAAGTGCTGCCGGATCGCACATATCAACTCGACTTAAAGGGACACAAAGTGCCAGATCTCTCCATTCTGATCGGCCTGCCAATCAGTAGTCTCGACATCAGCGGATTCTCTGGTGTGGATCTGACACCGCTGCGTCAATTGCCTCTA
>CAZASC010000047.1:0-23822 GCA_964487695.1 uncultured Victivallales bacterium | reverse complement strand
ACCATGTGCTGCATTGACAGAAGGGTGAAAATAACGGAATGTTTCTCCCACTAGTTGCATAGCCGACGTAAAGTCGGCTCTACCAGATGCAGAATGGAATCAAGACGATATCGCGGTTATCAACGTTGCTCACGGATTGATTATGCGGATGGCAATAACACCTTCGCCGTCACGATCTGCGTCAAGCCGCGCAGATCGGCTTTCACCGCACCGGATGCGAACACAGAGATGATTGCCGAAATGGTGCGTATACAAAATGAAGGTTTGTGGGGTGTTTATCTGTACTGCATCATGCTTGATCACATTCATCTTGTGGCTAACGCTGGACGATTGGGTTTATCCAAGGCAGTCATGAGATTCAAGGGGCGTGTCGCGACCTGGTGGCGGAGGAACGGCGACGGGCAGCCGCTCTGGCAAAGCGGTTATTTCGACCACAGGATTCGCCATGCGGAAGGGTTTCGCGACAAGTGTTCCTATATTCTTCAGAATCCAGTGCGGGCAGGATTGGTTGTGCAAGCGGAAGATTACGCGTGGTCTGGAAGTCTGACTCAAAGGTAGAGCCGACTTTATGTCGGCTACGGCCGGTGTAAAACCGGCCCTACCATTTCAAATTTCACATGAATTAATCCATAGCCGACATAAAGTCGGCTCTATCCTCGATCCGAAATCGAAAATTGTCTAGAACCTATATGACGCACCGCCGCGGAATGTTCTGCCCGGGGAGGGGTAATAGCCGGCTTCGGGCACACCCATATAGCCGAGGCTGGCGTATTGCTCGTTGAAGACGTTCTCGACTCCGGCGTATACTTCTAATCCGCGCACCACCTTTGGCGTGCAACGCAGGAACATGTTGACGACAGTGTATGATGGCAACTTAGGACCTACGTTGCTGTCATCGCCTCCAAGAAAGCAATCGCTCGTGTATGTGGCGACCGTATCGAAAGCCAGATCGAGAGGGAGCAGCAACTTGACATCGGCGGACGCTTTGTGCATCGGAACCAACGGCACATCCTTGCCGTCATTCGCGCCTTCGGTAAACCGCGTATCGTTGAACGTGTAGTTGCCGCTCAGTTTAACGAACTCCAGTGCAGAATAGTTGAAATAAGTTTCCACGCCCTGATGCACAGTATGATCCAGGTTTACGTTTTCCTGGGTGACGTAATCGTAGGCAATCTCGTCAGCCATATCCAGCCGGAACAAGCTCATTCCGATCACCAGTCCTTTTGCTGCATTAATTTCGGTTCCCACTTCGGCATCCCAGCCTCTTTCAGGTTTGAGATTGAGGTCGAACATGTCGCCGATTCCGTAGTAACTGACCTGCTCGTCAACAAATGGATAGCGGTAAATTGTTCCACCTTTCGCATAAATCTTTGACTTGTTCTCGAACGTCTTGATGAGCGAAGCGTCAACCGCCGTCTCATTGAATGTCTTGCTGGCATCAACCGTTTCGGCCCCACTTTCGAATACATCGGCGGCTGTTCGTGCGGTCTCGGCGCGGGCGTCCAGAGCAAGCACGACACTTTCGATGGTCGTGAGTTCATTCCTTGCATAGGCTGCGAGAGTATCGCGTTCCACCTTTGCGGTCCCTGTCACTTCGTCATGGTTTTTATCGGAATAGCGGTCAACGTCGAGAATATCGTCGTAATAATCCACACCGGCCACCACTTTATCCGCATGACCGGCTATTGCGCTCTCAAGCGAGTATTGTGGCGTCACTCCGAAAGTGTCGACCGTTGCATAATCGAAACTGGACCAACTGGTGAGATCGCTTGTCACATTCTTGCGGGTATATGAGAGATTGAGGTTTCCATGCTGGCCGTTTCCCAATTCAGCGCTCAGGGCGAGATTGGCGTTGTAGTATGTATCTTCGCCGCTGTCGTCTTGATTGATCGCCTGCCTCGGATCGTCTTCCATCTGCTGCTTTGTGAGAGATCCCGGCAATTGATAATCAATAGACTGTGCCGATACCGACAGCGATGCGCTGACCGAATTATTGATGTCGTAAGTGGCGCTTCCGCCGCCGCCGCCCGATGTGAAAGCGCTTCTGTCACGGTAGCCGGTGGACACGTATCGGTCGCCATTGATAGAGTAGCCAAGACTGCCGGTTGAGTCGGAGAATCCGAGCCGTGACAAATTCATGCCGTAACTTCCAGCTTCTTCTGAAACGTCGAATTGCGGCTCCCTGCTGCCTGTCTTCGTTATGATATTCACTACACCGCCAATCGCGTTGTTGCCATAGAGCGCGCTGCCTCCACCCCGGACAACTTCTATTCTATCCACGTTGTTGACCGGTACAGCCAGCCAATCAACTGGAGCCATATCGGGGTTGTTTAGTTTACGCCCGTCAAGCAGTACCAGAACGCGTCCGCCGGAATTCTCGCCAAAACCGCGCATGGAAATATCGGCGGTGGCCGGTCCGGATGTGTCTCTCATCTCAACATCACACTGATTCTTCAGAACGTCCACCAGGCTGGCGCTGCCCGAGTCCCGAATGTCGTCCGAAGTGATCACGGTGACGTTCGCGGGAACATCGCACGTTTCGCGTGTCACCCTGGCAGCGGTCACAGTTACGACGATTTCTTTATTTGTTTTTTCCTGCGCCAGTAACATTGAAGTTCCCAACACCAAACTACTCGTTACCAGCATTAGTGTTTTTCTGATCATGTATTTTCCTCCTCCTTATTCTTGTCTTTGACTTGCAGGTTTTCAGTTTCAGCACACTAACCCGGATTTCTCACCGGCCTAAAGCCGTGAGAAATGCGGGCTAAGAATGGGTCTTCCAGAGTATTGTCTTTATTATCTCGAAATGACCGGCATTGCACATTGCCAATACAACGAACAACGACACTTCGACTATCTCGCTGCCCATGCCGATCAAATCGCCTGTGATTCCGCCAAAAGCGCGTCGCATCCAAACCCAGAGCAGAAGGACCACAAGGCATCCAACGGCCGCAAGAAGCAGTCCATAGAATGGGGAAATGAGCGCACTTGCACCGATCCCAATGAGCGCCGCAATCGTGGCGTGATTTATGTCTGCCCCTTCCACGAATCGCTTTCCAGTCCCGCCCTCGCTTCTGGCGTAGGGCAGCGCGGCAATGAGCGCAACCTGCGCCGTTCGGGAGAGCACGAATGGAAGAATGATCCACTTGGGATCCGGCATTCCAGAGAGCAGCACAAGCGCCGTGAATTTTATCAGCATGGCAATGCATAAAGCCATTACTCCGAAGCTGCCGATGCGCGGATCTTTCATGATTTCGAGTTTCTTCTCGCGGGTGTGGCCGCCGAAGGAATCGAATGCATCTGCGAGCCCGTCGAGATGCAATCCGCCGGTGAGGAGCGTGGAAAGCGCCACGCACAAAGCGCCTGCGCCCAACACCCAATGCAATTGCCATCCCACACCCCAGGCAAGCAGAGTCACGAGGAAACCGATCAGAGCTCCCACCACCGGGAACCACGGCAGGGCATCGGCGAAGTTGTCCGCGTCCCTGCCCGGCAGCCTCAAAATCGTAAGAGTTCTTATCGCTGTGATCAGTCCGCGCATTTGCTCTATTATCTCAAATGTCCGATCATGGATTTCGGGCTCACGCGCCCGGCTTTATTCCTGCATCGGCGAACGTCGCCATCTCGTTGTAGATCGCCATCGCATCTTCAACGATCTGCATTGCGATAGCTGCGCCTGTACCTTCGCCCAGCCGCATGCCGAGGTCTAAAACTGGCCGCAGTCCTTCTTTTTCGAAAAACTTCCTGTGTCCCGGTTCGGCGCTCATGTGCGAGAAGAACATGTAGTCCTTAGCCGCCGGACACAGGCGCATTGCCGCAAGCGCTCCTGCAGTTGATATAAAGCCGTCGACAACGACGGCCATCCGCCTTGAAGCTGCTCCGAGGCATAATCCGCAGATTCCTGCGATTTCAAGTCCGCCGAGCGAGGCAAGCGTTTCGAGCGGGCCGGTGCAGCGTTTTTTGTTTTGTTCCAAGGCGGTCTCGACGATCTTGATTTTGTGTGCGATGCCTTTCTCATCCAGCCCCGTGCCCGGGCCTACAAGTTGCGATGCAGGCATGCCGAGATATGCTGCGAAGAGCGCGGCGGCCGGAGTTGTGTTTCCGATTCCCATGTCGCCCGTTGCGATCAGCGTAACGCCTTTATCCGCCGCGCAAATGGCGCGGTCAATGCCGACTCCAATCGCTTTCGCCGCCTCGTCAACGGTCATGGCGGGGCCTTTTGCGATATTGTCCGCTCCGCGTTTGACGTTGAGCCTGAGATAGCCCGCAACTTCCCCCGGATCCTTTGCCGCTCCGACATCAATTACTTCCACATCGGCTCCAGCTCTGCGCGCCAGAACATTGATCCCGGCCCCGCCGCCGATAAAATTCATGACCATCAGCCCCGTGACTTCCTGCGGATAGGCACTGACGCCTTCTTCGATAACTTTGTGGTCGCCCACGAAAACGCATACGCGCTTCCCGCCAACTTTTGCCCTGTCGTTCTCACGGATTGCGACATATCTTGCGGCGAGCTCTTCAAGATAACCCAGACTTCTCCGCGGTTTGGTCAGCGAGTCCAAGCGCGCGAACGCCCTGTCGATCCATTCCTGCGACACATGTTTTACGGTCTTGATTGTTTTGTTGTGATCACTCATGAATTGCTGCCTTTCGTTTTGTTTCGTATTTCACCTTTGATAACCATTGGAAGACCGGACACCACAAACACGACAGTGTCCGCAAGCTTCGCCAGATCCTGGTTGAGACGGCCGGCCAAATCCCTGAACTTCCTTCCCAGTTCATGTTCCGGCACAATTCCAAGTCCCACTTCGTTGCTTACGATGATGACAGGACGGTGGGCTTTACGAAGGGCGGCTATGAGCTTTCTTGCACGATTCTCGAAAGCTTTCTCTTTCTCCTTGAGCAGCACATTGGATACCCATAGCGTCATGCAATCAACCAGGATGCCGTCGCAATGCGGCGTTGGCGCAGCCACGACGGATGCAATGTCGAGGGGTTCCTCCACGCATTTCCAGCGCCGGCTTCGTGACCGCTTGTGAATTCTTATTCGTTCGGCCATTTCTCGATCGCCCGCTTCAGCGGTTGCGATATACAGCGGTTTATCGAACAGCTCTTCGGCGAGCCGCAATGCGTATGTGCTCTTACCGCTGCGGGCGCCGCCCAGTACCAGTATAATCTTCATGTTTTTCCACCAAATAAAAAAAGCCTCCAGACTCCCGGTAGGGAAATCTGAAGGCTTCAATAATCATGCCATCTCATTCTCTCCCCATCTGCGAAGGAGCCGGAACAACTTTCGTCGTTCATCTCAGCGAGCGTGAAAAGAAACGTCTTCTGGCTTTCCTTCTCTTTCAGCGGCCTTCCCGTCCCGCCGTGGCGGAACAGTGGCACAAACTCGCTGAAAGAGTTCCCCGATTCCATCGGGGCAGGAATACAGCGGCGCGACCGCGTCCGATTCTCACGGACTTCCGTACTCTTCTCACGAAACTTTTTAAAAGAACTGGGCGGCACAATTAATCAACTCATAGTTTTTGTCAATCCCAATGTCGAGGGGAGTATCTCCTTGACTGGATTAATCGCAATATGTTGTAGTCGCCGGCCTGGGTGAGTATCCAATTTCAGTCCCATTAACTCGTGGGCGAGGAAGAATTTCATGCGGGTGTCTGTTCTGATATGGATTTGCCTTGGGACATGCGTTTCCGTCTGCTTCGGACAAGACCGCATTGACCTGCCTCAGGCCATCGAAATGGCATTGAAACAGAACAAGACGCTTGCCAAATCCATTCTGCAGACCGAAATAGCAGTCCTCGGAATTGATGAGGCGAGAGCGCCGTTTGCCCTCACGATCCATCCTGACGGCAGCTCCATCGGTATTAATTCCGGGCAGGAGGAGGCGGGAATAGGGCTTACCGCGACGAAGAAGTTTACGTGGGGCACCGAGTTAAACCTTTCGACTAGCATCGGGAAAACCATCTATTCCTCAGAGTCTGTCTTTCCCTACGAGACGAATAATGTAACGTTGTATAGCGGCAGCGTAAACGTTGGGATCACACAGCCTCTTCTGCGTGGCCTAGGTGAGTTGGTCAATACTGAGGGAATTGCTCTTGCGGAGAGCAAGGCGACGGAAGTGCGGCGTCTCGCCGAGATGCAGAAATCCGACTTGGTTGTGGAGACCGTGAAAACGTATGTGGCGCTTCTGCGGTTGAAGCACCAGAAGGAATCGGCCAGCGAATCCGCTGCAAGGATGGAAAAGCTTTCGAAGTTGACCAAAGCGATGGAACGGCGCGGGGGGACAACGCACATTGATACGTTGAGATCCGAACTCCAGCTTGGCCAGGCGCTGGCCCAGGTCGAATCTGATGGAGAGGAGTACGATTCAACAATGCGGGATTTTGATGAATTGCTTGGAGTCGGGACGGACAGGACTTTCGCGCTGCAGCAATTGCCGTTCGTCGAGGAAGACCTTCCGGAACCTGACAAGGTTGAAGAAATAGCGCTTCATAACCGGCTCGACTATGCGCAGTCGCTGCAGGATCTCGAGGATGCAGAAAGAGGCGGATTGGTGGCCAGGAAGAGATTGTTGCCCGATCTTGCCATGACTCTCCAGTTTCAACGCTTTGGAACCGGCAATGCGGTGTCAGACGCAACCGCATTGGGACAGCACATCTGGTTTGTCGGGCTTTCATCGAGCGCGGATCTCTTGCATACGGAGGATCGTATTGCATTCCGGCAGGCCGTCGTGAACAGCGAAGTTGCGGCCCGCAATCTTGAGATCGTGGAAACGAGCATCAGGAAACAATCGCAGCAGTACCTGCTTGCTTACAAACGGGGGATGAGCGAATTGAAGATTGCCAATCGGAATTTTGAACTGGCAAAAGCGCGCGCTGTCCTTGCGCGAAAGATGTTTGAGCTGGGAAGGGCGGATAACTTCTCGGTCACGGATGCGGAAATGGCCTATTTGAGCGCAGAGAATCAACTGCTGCAATCCGAAACCGATACGACCCTTGCGGGGTACCGGTTACGGCAGACATTGGGAACTCTCCTGGAGACGCCGTCTGATTTGTTGCCGCAGAAAGATACGGGAAAGGATGAAGCTCCCAAATCATGAAACGGAGAACGCTCGTTGCAGGACTTGTTTTGATAGTTGCCGCGCTTGCTGTCATGCGCAGTTGCAAATCATCCGGCCGACAGGATTCGAGTTGCGCCGTCACAAGTGGGCCGTTCACAGTTGTTTCAACTTACGAAGGGGAGGTTGAATCGCGACATGTGGAGCCGATAATGTCGCATCTGAACGGCCCCGCCGCGATTGTTGATCTCGTTCCGGAAGGGACAGCCGTGAAGAAAGGAGACGTTCTGGTCAATTTCGAGGACGAACAGATCAAGGAGGAAATGATCAAGAAAGAGCGGGAATTTGCCGTTGCGGAGTGCGAACTCGTGAATGTCGAAAAGACAAAGCAGCCGTTGGAAATAAGGGATCTGGAGTACGATGTGCTCGAAAATAAAACGACGTATGCCATGGAAAAACGCTATCTAGACGAGACGGACGGCCTGCTCAAGGACGGCCTCGTGTCAAAGGAGGAGGTAGAGAATCAGCAACTGAAGGTGGAGAAACTGGAACAAAAGCTCAAGACAGCTGAGCTGAGGCTGGAGCTGACGAGGGAGCAACTTCACCCAGCCATGCTGAAACGCGCCAAATTGGAGCTCGCAGCGGCTGAACAGGCGTTGAACTTGGCCCGCCAGCAGTATTCCAATTGTGTGATCAGAGCGCCGATAGACGGGATGGTGGACTACAAGCCGTTGTGGATTGATCAGGAAAATCGCGTGGTGCGTGTGGCGGATCTCGTGCATCAGAATCAGCCTTTCATGATGATCCCTGATTTGAGCAACCTGTTGGTGGTTTGCAGCGTTCCTGAGACGGAATTCTCTCTCGTAAAGCCCGGAGGCGAAGCGGCTGTCGTTCCACTGGCCTATCCGGATATCAAGGTACCGGCAAAGATTGAGACGGTCACTTCCATTGCCCAGGCAAGCCCAGACAGGCCGTACTGGCAGAAAAGTTTTCGCATGGTCGTGGCTGTTACTACGAGCGACCAGCGCTTGAGGCCTGGCATGTCCGTTCACGTGCACGTCCTATCGTACAGGAAGGACGCCGCCGTACTCGTGCCGAGGGCAGCGATATTCTGGAAGTCGGATATGCCATTTTGCAAAGTCGTTACGATGACGGGTGGAATCAGAAATAAGAACATAACCCTCGGCAGAGGCAACGAAACGCAGTTCGAAGTCCTTGAAGGCCTCAAACCCGGCGACAAGGTCGCATTGGAATAGGCTATGAATTCTCCAGCCGCCGTTCTCACTGCAAAAGGAGTTACAAAGGAGTTTTCATCGCCAACGGGTCCAGTGCCGGTACTCAAGAAAGCCGATTTGTGCGTCAGGGAAGGAGCGTTTGTGGTGGTCACCGGCCCGTCAGGCTCCGGCAAGACCACTTTTCTCAACCTGGCCGGCCTGCTGGACAAGCCGTCGTCCGGAGTGCTGGAAATGGACGGCGAGCCAACGGCATCGATGAGCGAGGAACGACTGTGCGAAGTGCGTAAGTTGAAGCTCGGTATGGTTTTTCAGCGATTCCATCTTCTGCCCCATAGGTCAGCGGTTGAGAATGTTGCGTTCAGATACCGATATGTTGATGAGGATACCGGCGAGGTCAGGCGCAAATGTTACGAAGTTCTCAAAGCCCTCAATCTTTTTGGTGTTGCCGAAACGCCGGCGAGACTGCTTTCCAGCGGCGAGCAGCAGAGGGTGGCAATAGCGCGGGCTGTCGTCTTGAGGCCGCGGCTGCTGCTGGCAGATGAACCAACGGGCAATCTTGACCGCGCTGCGACTGCGGGGGTAATGGCTGCGTTTCGGCAGTTGAACAAGGATGGTATAACGATTCTCATGGTGACGCACAACGAAGCCCTGCTTGATTATGCCAGCAACAGGGCAACGTGCTGCGATGGAGTGTTGAGCGAAGCATGAAGTTGGAGCGATCAACCATCAGGGACGTCTGGGACGGAATCCGCTCGCAACCCGGACGCATCGGATTGTCTTTGTTCGCTATAGCAATCGGAGTTGCGTCCCTTACAATGCTCATCGGAATGCTGGAAGGGTTGAGGATAAAATCGCAATTAATGGTGCAGGAACTTGGTGCAAATGTTGTTGCCATTCTCAAACAAACGGATGATCAGCAGAAGAACAGTCATGTGGGCGGATCGCTGACGCGAGACCATTTGGAATTTCTCCGCGCCAACCTTGCCGGATGCGTCGTTTCAGGAGTGAATCGCCGTAATCTTCCGACGCTCGGCGATCAGCAGGTGATGGTTGTGGCGACTGATGACGCTCTCATGAATGTCCGGCAATGGCGGATGTACGCCGGCAGGTTCATTGATCGCGCGGATGTGCAGAACGGGCAGCGTAATGTTGTGATAAGCCGAAGGCTTTGCGAAGCGTGGAATTGGAATGTGGGTGACGTCATAATTCTTGGTGGTGTGCCGTTCCGTGTTGTGGGCATTGCCGATGTCGGGGGAAGTCCGGTGGAGTCCGAACTTGGCGATACGGGGCTTATGCTTGGGGAACGTGTTGCCTTTGTGCCGCGGACAGCGGGAGTTCTCCTGTCAACCCGTGATGATGGCGGAGCCCCTCTTGACGGGATATTTATCAGGGTACCTGACGCGCGGCAAATTGAAGACGTGGCAGGGCTGGCGCGCCGTCTTCTGTCACAGCCCGGTTATCGCGTGGATTCCGTTTCGTGGGTAACGCCGGATTCGCTCATCAGGAATATCCGCCGTCTGAGCCTGACGATTGAATTGACTTTGGGTGGAATCTCCTTTCTCTGTCTGATCCTGGGAGGAACAACAATGATGAGCCTGATGATTGCAAACGTGCGTTCGAGGGTGGTTGAAATTGGGCTCCGCAGGGCGCTGGGCGCAACAGCGCGCGACATCATCGCGTTGTTTGTCGTGGAGGCCTGCGCCGTCACGGTGCTGGCGGGCGTGGCCGGAATGGCTGTGGCCAATGCTCTCTTGTTGGCGGCACGGAACAGCCTCTCGATTCCCGTCACACTTGGTATTGCCAGCACAGTAATTCCATTGTTTGCGGCGTCAGTGCTCGGTGTGGTGTTTGCATACTGGCCGGCAAAAACCGCCGCTGCCATCGCACCATCGGAAGCCCTCCGGAACGACTGATTTGGCTAAACTCCGCTTAAGTATGGCCGGGCTGAAGCGTCAACTTGCCGAAAGAGTTCTCCGATTCCGTCAGGACGGGAATACAGCGCAGCGCCGCATCCGATTCTGACTGTCAAACAGAATTGTTTTTGCCCCAAAGAACATTGCGAATTATCTGTTGATCTTGTATACGATGGTTCAGATAACGCATGAATCAACAAACGATCTGCATATATGGCGGGCCAGTGATCGGATGTCTGGTCGCCTTTGTCTGCCTTTTTTTTGCCCTGCGCGCGGCGCGGCGTAAACGGCTCGTTGACAACATTCCAACGAGCAAGACAACCGGCGTATTTATTGGCTTGGTAGAGCTCAATGGAAGCGCCGAAGTTGAAACGCCGATTCGTGGTTTTCTGGCGGAGATTCCATGCGTCTTCCACAAGTGGGATGTGGAGGAGCATTGGTCGAGGACGGTCACCGAAACTTATACGGACAGCAAAGGCAATCCCCAGACAAGAACCAGAACGGAAAACGGATGGAGCACCGTCGCATCCGGCGGAGAGATGATTCCTTTCTATCTCAAGGACGATTGCGGAATAATCCTTGTTCGTCCGGAAGGCGCCGATATTCAGGCACAGCAAGTTTTCGAAGAGACATGTGGCCGTAGCGATCCACTTTATTACGCCAAGGGCCCTGCCGCCGCCGTTTCCAACTCTGATCATCGGCGTCGTTTCACCGAACAAGCCATACCGCTGCATGCAGTTCTCTATGTTATGGGCCAGGCCCGCGAACGTGAAAATGTTGTCGCTCCGGAAATTGCTCGGGATGCCAGCGCCCCGATGTTCTTGATATCCACTAAATCAGAGGCGAAAATCTCGGGAGGCTTGGCCTGGCAGTATTGGTGTCTGGCGATCATTGGGCTCCTCGTGTCGGTCGCAGGAATGATCGTACGAACAATGGCAATGAATGGCCGCCCAGAGACGGATTATCCGATATGGATTGTTACCGGCACCGTATTCATCGGCATTTGGTTTCTCGGCTGGCTACGGATGGCATTCAACAGCATGGTTGAGTTGAAGCAACGCGTACGACAGGCTTGGTCGAATGTTGATGTCCAGCTGAAGCGTCGCAATGATTTGATTCCAAAGCTGGTCGAAATCGTCAAAGGTCTCAAGGACTACGAACGCAATCTGCAATCCGAAGTGATAAGGCTGCGTACGGAACTTACTGCTACTCCACCCGGCGAGTCTGGTCCAAATCCTTCCGCGTGCCTCTCAAGCGTGACGATCATCGCCGAGCGCTACCCTGAACTTAAAACCAGCAACGCATTTTTGTTGCTACAGGAGGAATTGAGCTGCACCGAGGATCGGATCAGCCTTGCCCGCTCCTACTTCAACGACATTGCAACATTCTACAATACGCGACTTGAAACCATTCCGGATCGTTATATTGCCGCCATCGTAGCCATGAAACCTCAATCGCTTATGACAGCCGACGATTTTGAACGCAAATCCATCCAGGTGAACCTTGCGGAATAACCGAGCGGCAACACAGTACAAATGGACAGATGATCTTAAGAGGACAAAAGTGCATCGCATTTCGGTTTGTCCGGTCATCGAGATCGGGACTTCCCTTTGGTAAGCGTTTCTGCCAATATTCAAATTGTAGTTCAACTTAACAACGGGAGTTCGATCTCCCACAGCAAAGAAGGAACGAGGCTATGCCATTCACACTGCAGATCGGGTCAAAAGCGCCGGATTTCAAACTGCCAGCCACTGATGGCAAAATCTATTCGCTGGCGAGCTTCCAGAATGTCGACGTGCTTGTCGTGTTCTTCACATGCAATCACTGTCCGTTCGTGACAGGCTCCGATGAGGTCACGCGGCAGACTGCGCTGAAATTCGCGCCGAAAGGGGTCAAGTTTGTCGGGATCAATTCCAACAGCGTAAATACTTACGCCGAGGACGGATTCGATCACATGGTCGAGCGCATGAAGGAGCACAAGTTCCCGTGGATTTACCTGCACGATAAGGCGCAGGATATTGCGCGCGCCTACGGTGCGCTTAGGACGCCGCATTTCTTCGTGTTCGATAAAAACCGCAAGCTGGTTTACACGGGCCGCGGCGTGGATAATCCAAGGGAAATAGCGAAGATGACCATCAACGATCTCGACAGGGCATTAACAGAGCAGGTCGCGGGCAAGCCGATCAGCGTGCCGCTGACGAATCCTATCGGCTGCAATGTGAAATGGGACGGCAAAGATCAGCATTGGATGCCCGGCGATGCGTGCGATCTTGTCTGATTCTTTTTCTTTGCTTGCATGGAAAAGCACAAAAGGTCTAAGTTGGAGCCCCAAATGGCCAAGATACTTGTAATTGACGACGACGCTGCGGTTCTCAAATCCATCGGTGTGCTTCTCAAGACCGAGGGTCACGATGTGATTCTGGAGCACGACAGTCAAAAGGCCGTACACATGATCAAGTCCAAGAAATACGATTTGATCATCACAGACGTTCGTATGGAGCCGGTTGATGGCATGGAACTCCTGAAACTGGCCCACAAAGTCAACCCGGCCACGCCGATGATAATCGTGTCGGCAATAACATCGGAAGAGACAAAGAATCTGGGCTATAAGCTGGGTTGCAAGGCTTACATCAAGAAGCCGTTCAAGATCAAGGAAGTGCTTGATGCCGTTCGTGAGACACTTGGCGAAGCCTCTCCGTCGTCTGCGAAGAAGTGACTTCGGCAGGAATGATTCAGCCCGACACTGAACCTCAGACGCCCTCGAACACGACCATCTGGTGCGCTTCCACTTCCGGCACGGTAAGTTCACAGTAATTCCCGTTCATGCGGAAAGACACTGATTCCTGCCGGGGCGCTAGATATACCGCTGTGGGACATTTCTCTGTCCGAACTGCCAGCGCAACATCATGGATGGGATAAATGTCTTCAATCCATTCGACATGAATATGCCTGCGTTGCGGCTGGAAATTGACCATGTGCGTCACAAGGCGTTTTTCTTTGACCTGTCTATTGACCGAAATCTCCATGGCTGAAGGCGCATGCGTTTTCACCATCGGTTCGGGAAGAAGGCGATCCAGCAAATTCGCGACCATTCTCTTGTAAACTGAATAGGCATGATCGCGATAGGCTTTGAACACCGCCGGAGCAAGATAGGCAACGTGGCCCTTCAACGCGCCGACTGGATACGCTGTTTTCTTGTCGTACGGCGTCTGGCTGTGCGAACAGAAATGATCGTAGGCGCGGTTAAAATATGTTCCGACCAGTTTTCCCATCCCAATTGCGCCGGTGACCGGCTTTACGAATGCGCTGTTATCGTAGAACACCAAATTGCCTCCCAATAAGTTGTTCCCAAGCACTGAATCGAGATCCATATAACATGGTTTGGATGGGTTCGGGCCGACATATCGGACCGGTGAGCCCGGACATGCAAATGCTGCGTTCTCGAGCGTGGCCTGGTGCGAGAAAATGACAGCGCCCCCATCGGCAATATAAGCCGCAAGTCGTTTCCGTGCTGCCGGATCGATCCAACCCACATCAGGAAGAATCACGACGCGGTAGCGATCCAGCGCCGCATCCGGATATATGATGTCGAATTGATGTTTCAATTCGAGCAGCATTCTGCCCGCCCCGTCGGCGCCGTCCGGCATTCCGCTGGGACCGGCAGGGGAAGCGATATTGCTGTCCGCGGACGAAGCCGGCAACATCATTACTCCTATTTCGGAAACAGGTCTTGCGCCAATGCACCACGGTTCGCATTTCTCGACATGGCGGAATGCGGCGCCGATCGTCTGGTACGCGCCCTTGTCCAGCGCGCCGCGAGGATGACATTGATCGCCGACATTCATCACGGCTGTGGCGGCAAGGATTGTGCCTGACTCGTAAAGAAGCTGGTCTTTCGTCTTGATACTGCCGAAATCGCCCCAGCTCTTGTGGAAACGCGCCGTCATTCCTTGCAGCGGTCGCGGTAGCGTGCGTGCATACCGCGCGTGAATTGGGAAGAACGAATAGCCCCAGCCGCCGGTTGGAAGTGCCTCGATCTCGACATGCGTAAAGACGTCCAGTTCGCCGCGAATTTCCGGTCGCATCCTGCCATTGAAAATGAGAGTCGCATTCTTACGGACAGAGCGCACTGTTTTAGCCAGGCGCCTGGTGTAATCGCGCGTGACAAGATATTCAAACCTCCTATGATCGGCGTCGCTGGTGAAATCCAGTCCAAGCCGTTTCATGCCGTCGAAGCAGCGCGGGCAGAAGCAACCGGGATCTGGGTTGTAGCACATGTCGAAAAAGAGGCCCTCGACATCGTACCATTTGAGGACTTCAACGGCCTGCGCTTCGAGTTGCCCGACATAATTCGGATTGTTCATGCAATGGTTGTTCCAGCCGGCATCGAGGACGCCTCCCCATTTCCATAGTTTGCCGTCCTTGAGCTGGCCGATCCAATCGGGATGAACATGAGCATTGCGCTCATCCACGCGCACGCTGATATAAGCGGGCGTCACAATGCCACGCTTGCGGCATGCCTCGACCTGCTCGCCAAGCAGATCGAATTTGAGCGATGGATGTGGAGTTCCGACCTTGGTCGGATAATAGCTCATGCCGTGATGGCACTTGGCAAAAAGCGTGACCCAGTTCACTCTTGCCTCGGAGAGTGTTTCGGCAAATGCGTCGGCATCGAACGCTGCGCCGACATCGGGAATAAGTTCGGATGTGTGGAAATCGAGATGAATCTGGCGGAAACGTAAAGCGACCAATTGCGCCGCGCTGCAACTTATCGGACTCTTGGTGACTTTCTTTCTTCGCATTGAGTTCTCCTCGTTTTGTCAGACTCCGGCGCAGTATCTATCGGCCACGGACTCAGTCAAGCCCACAATTCTTGGAGAATTTGTTGACATAATTCGGCACGCATAATAAATTCTGATCATTGATGCACGAAGCAGTGGGGATTTGAACATGCAGAATAACGTCATCGCGGTTTCACGATTGAGTCTCAACAAGAGCATCAGTAATTCCCTCCATTCCTTGGCTGCCATCTGCCATCTGCCATCTGCCATCTGCCATCTGCCATCTGCCATCTGCCATCTGCACAAGGCGTAGGCTCGACTCAAAGCTGTCAAACTTATTTTCCTCCTCTGGAAACAAGAAGCGAGCCTTTAGCAGAGGGTGGGCGCAAAGCAAACTTATCAAATCAAAACCATCTCGCTTCTCCGCATTTCATTTTCTTTTAGCAGATGGGGTTTGTGCGGTGAATCGTTCATTAATGTTTAGCTTAAAGGATGAGGTCGAAGATGTCTGAGTTCATACGAGCGCGTTTTCGGAAAATGTTGGCGTTCACGAGACTGACTATACTGTGCATCATGGCTGTTGGAGGAATCGGTCTATTCTTGATTTGCGCCGGGCATGCGTCCAGCCAGTCATCCGACGCATCGGGCGCATCAGGATCGGACGGCGCACCAACGTATTCAACGAACGAAATGTATGTAGCCTGGGGTGACACGAATTATACAAGCGGCGATGAGTTTTCCTGTCCGGCATCATACTGGCCTGACTGGGGAATGGCGGCTTGCAAGGTCGGCGGACAGTGGGGAATTGACACCAACGACTACCGCACGTTCTGGTACGTTGCGCCGTCCGACACGAATTCCGATTGTCTCCGTATGGAAGTCGACAGAACGATCCTCTCCAGCAACCTTGTCCTTGATCTCAGCTTCTTCGACTATACCAATTCTGCGATGTACCTTGACCTTTGCGACACGAATGGCAATGTGCTGGCGACCGATCCCTACGGCAACCTTATGAGCGGATTGGGACAGGCCTCAAGTGTTACCATAGATATCCCGTTGCAACAGTATCCCGACGCCGCTGAAATCGTGCTGCGCCGCGATTCAGGCGAGATGACGATCTACGAAAGTTTGCTCTCCATTAATGCGGATAACATCGGCATCACAGACAGTCAGGATCAGGGCGGTTCAGCGGATTCATCTTCAAGCGTAGGCATGTCCGCTGGAATCTCAATGTCCTCAATGGGCGGGGCGGGGCAATTCTCCGGAAACCAGTCCTTCTCGATGGACTCAATGATGCAGCAGAACAGCGGCTCGACCTCTTTTTCGAACTGGAATTACGCCATCTGCATATGGTTCCCCGGTTATACAGTCTCAGAAACGCTGACCAATTTCCCCGTATTGATTGAATTGAATACTGGCATCACGAACTTCCTGTACAGCCAGCTCGCATCGGCAAACGGCTACGATCTGAGATTCTCCGATTCAACCCAGACCACCGAATTAAACTATGAGTTCGGGCTGTGGAATACGAACGGCACTTCATATATCTGGGTTCAGGTTCCAGCCCTCACAAGTAATACAAGCATTTGGGCATACTGGGGAAACAGCAACGCATTACAGCAAGCCTACACGGCCAACGGTTCGACATGGGACGGCAATTTCGCCCTTGTCGAGCATATGAATGATGGTAGCGGCACAACGGTTCATGATTCAACGGCCAACGGCTACACCGCCTCCACGCACGAATCCTGCTCATGGGTCAACAGCAGTATTTCAGGCGGCGGAGTGAATCTGACCACTTCTGACGGCAAGAACGGGATAGAGATGAATTCCGGCAATCCCAGTGTCGGAAGCTCCTGGACGGTTAGCGCGTGGGTAATGAACCTATACGGTACAGGCTCAAAAGTTCTCTTTGAGGGACAGGGCGATGACGTGGACCAGCACGTTGAAGTTGATTCTTCTTCCAAAATAGGGATTTACAGGGGCGGCGATTGGGGGCAGACGACGCCGACCGATACCGGGGCTACGCTGATTTCGGCCTCTTGCAGCAACCAGTGGGAAGAGTTCACGGCTGTGGGCACGGGCGGTCAGACATACATGTACATCAACGGAACCTATGTTGGAAAATGCAGCAAGCAGCCCAGCGCGTCTGTCCGCTGCATCGGTTACAGGGATCGCCAGACAGGTTATGACTGGGGCTGGCAGTTCGCATATTATCTTGATGAAGCCCGCGTGGAGACAACAGCCCGTTCGTCCAACTGGGTGTGGGCAACGTACCTGACCATGTCGTCAAACAGCGTCTTTACGTCTTTCGGTGAAATACAGGGAGCAAATCCCGGCTTTCCAGTCGTAGACCCATCCACATCAAATATTACAACCACAAGCGCAACGTTAATTGGAAACCTGATTTCAACGGGAGGATCGGCTACAACGGTGTTTATTTATTGGGGAACCACTGACGGCGTGACCAATCAAGGCAGTTGGGCCAATATTACCAATCTTGGTGTCCAGTCTGTCGGCCTTGTGTCTTGCGAGTTGACTGGTCTTACTCCCGATACGACGTACTATTATCGCTTTAATGTAACCAATGCAAACGGCGCAAGCTGGGATACAAGGTCATCCAGCTTCAAGACGTTATTAGACATGAGCCAATATCAATTCAAGATCAGCGTGGGCTTTCCCGGTTGCACTCAATCAGAAACGCTTACCAATTTCCCCGCCTTGATCGTGCTTAATACCAACATTTCCAATTTTGCATACAATCAATTTATCTCAAGTAATGGCTGCGATCTGCGCTTCTCGGATTCCGGCCACGCCATCGAACTGAACTATGAGATTGAGCAATGGAATACAAACGGCAATTCCTATGTCTGGGTTCAGATACCAAGCCTGACAAGCAACACGCAAATATGGGCGTACTGGGGCAACACAAACACTAGTGTGATCTCATCACCTGCGGTTTATACGACCAATGGCTCGACATGGGATTCCAATTTTGCCGGTGTCTGGCACATGTCGGAAGCAAGTGCATCGGCCAATGCGATGGATTCAACAAGCAATCACAATGACGGCGCGCTTTCCGGCGGTAACGCCATTTCCTTCAATGGCACGGTGGATGGCGCGAGGGGCGGAATGGCCGCCTCGCAGGTTTTCTCCAACGGCAATGTGAACTTAAGCAACACGGCTTTCACGCTCAGCGCCTGGTGTTATCCAACGAATTCATCGTCGTTTGGCGGCACTGTTGATATGTTTGGAGGCGGCGACTTGGGATGCGGCTTCGGTTGGGGTGCGGGGAATTGCTATGCACAGTTCTCAGAAGCCGCTGGTGACAATTGTACTACCGCCCTCGGCTATGTTATTGACTTGAACACTTGGCACTACTACGCGTACCGGATGAGTGCCAGCTCCGTCAAGAGTATCTATAGGGACGGAGTGATTTTGACATTACAAACCCCGAGCGCAAACGCCGGGTTCTACCTGAGCAAGGGACTGGTGATTGGTGCGGGCGGGCACCTTGCCTCATGGCAAGGTGCCTTGGATGAAGTGCGTGCGGAGACGACCGCCCGTTCCTCCAACTGGATATGGGCCTGTTACATGAACATGGCTTCCAACTCGGTCTTTAATTCGTACAGCGGCACAATCTATACCGACAGTGATGGCAACGGGCTTCCAGATTGGTGGGAGTTGAAGTATTTTGGTGCCATCGGGCAAGACCCGAACTCCGATCCTGACGGCAGCGGATTCCCCCTCATCTACGATTACATTTACGGAATTAATCCGACAAACGCCGCAGCCAAGCCGAGCGGCACACGGTTTGTTTCAACCACCGGTTTAAACATTTTCCCCTATACCAACTGGGCAACGGCAGCCACGAGCATAAACGCTGCTTTGGCTGCTGCCACGAACGATTACGAGATTGTAATGGTTGCGGATGGTGTTTACAGCGGCGACACGAATAACAATATCTGGTTCCCGCCTTACCCGGTGATGCTGACTTCAACCGGAAATCCCGCGAACTGCATCATTGACGGGGGCGGCACTAACTGGGGATTCACATTTGCTGACTCTCAGGATCTCGATTCGGTGCTCAATGGCTTCACCATTAGGAACATGTATGTGTATCCGGTTGGTGGCGATGGCCCGGCGATATTCTGCGATGCAAGCCCCACGATAGAGAACTGCATCATAACGCAGAACAACGCGGGCGGTGGCTTTCCCGGCGGTGCAATTGTTGACATCGAATCAGGGACGCATCCCATCATACGCAACTGCATCATCAGCGGCAACAATGCCGGGTTTGGCGGCGGCATAGCGGTCTGGTCGTCAGATGTCACCGGACGCATCGAGAACTGCACGATAGTCAGCAATTATGCCGCATTCTACGGAGGTGGCGGCGGCATGTATTGTGGCAGCACCAATATGGTGGTACAGAACACTATCGTGTGGGGGAACATGTCTGGAACGAACAACACGCCAGATCAAATCTTCGGCACACCGCTTGTGTCCTACTGCGATATTCAGGGCGGATGGACGAACAATGGAACCGGTAATATCACAAATGATCCGCAGTTCGTTGATGCGGCTAACGGGAACTACAGGCTCAGCCCCGGTTCGCCTTGCATTGACGCAGGCACGAATCAGGCTTGGATGGCGAACATAACTGATCTGGATGGGAACCCGCGCATCGTGAATGGGACTGTTGACATAGGCGCATGCGAGTTCACGCCGCCGCCGGTATGGAATATCTCTGGGACAATCAGTTACAGTGGATTGCAGACCGGCCTGATATACGTAGTTGCCGTCACATCCTCCAACAGCTGGGCGACAAACTATAGTCAGGTTGTATCGTCGCTTAGTACGCAGGGCGTGAGTGGCACAATCTCGAACGACACCCTGTTGTCGTTCTACACCGGAGCCCCGTCACAAAGCGCGTACTCAATCACCAACCTACCAAGCCAGGGCAATTACTGGATCAAGGCATGGCGTGATTCTAATGGGAACCTCAGCAACGACACGGCGGAAGCTAATGGTTTATATCCAGCCAATCCCGTCTACCTGACCTGCAACACTAACGGCATCAACATAACGCTGACCGATCCGGATTCCGACGGGGATCACTTGCCCGACTGGGTGGAAACAGGAACACATATCTTTATCAGTCCGTGGAATACGGGTACGAGTTCGACAAATATGTACAGTGCGACGAACGGAATACCCGATGGAGTCTCGCTCGAAGAGGGGCATGATCCGAATAGTTCAGACACAAACGCGCCGACGGTGACTATTACGGTTCCGGTGAACAATTATATCAAGAGCTTGATGCCATGATTTCAAAAACACACAGCGCACAGATGTCGAGTGAGCCGCTCAGAGCCTTGAGGGTCAAGATGGTATTGCTTGGTGTTAGTCTATTGTTCTCCACTGCCCCTGTGTTTGCTCAGTTCGGCAATCCAGCCAACGTCTACACCGCTTCTATTTATGTGGAGGGAAGCTGTCCGGATGATCAACAAGATCCCAGCTTGCGTCTTGAGGTGGAAGCTTTTCATCGTCAGATAAAAGAGGCGTCAGAGCTGGTCGGAACATACACATACATTAATAACATTCCTTTATACAGTTCTGGCTCTGCGAATCTATCCAGGTTTACTGATACGTATATCCAGCTTGCTCCAATTGACGATACGTTTGTATTTTTGGGATCTGGTTTGCCTGGAGAGTATAATGATTATTTTGGGGGTGCTTACGGCTTCTATGTCTGGCTAGCAGTGGACGTAGATGCACCTGTACCACCGGTGCCTCCCAAGAAGGGCTGCCCCGATCCCAATAGTCCAGAGCCGATCAACCTGATCACCGGCAGTATGTTGCATGACGAGACTGACATGGTAATTCCGTGCCCCAGCATCAGTCTGGAATTCAGCCGCTCGTATGACAGCCAACTCAACAGCCCAAACACGTCTCTTGGGAGTAAATGGACGCACACATATAATTGGAGCCTCACCCACACGAATACGCTTTGGAACGGGGTGCCAAACGATACGCTGAAAATAATGACCGGTGATGGCGACATGCGACTGATTGGGAGAGCCACAAATTGGAGCACGACCGCTCCCTGGATCGCATATCAGGACTCTGACTGGCAAGTTGTTACGAACAACAATAATGGCTACGTCCTTTTTGCATACCCTGAGCAAAACCAGTATTCGTTCGACTCCAACGGCGTTCTTACATCAATTAGCGACTTGTGGAGCAACTCGGTCACCCTGACTTACACTAATGCGTATCCGTCTAACATCCTCGTAAGGGTCCAACATAACAACGGCCAGCATCTTGATTTCCAATATCAAGGAAGCAACCTTGTGAAGGTAACATCACCGGACACGAATTTCTACGTCTGCTTCTCCTATAATGCAAATGGCGAACTAATCAATGCCACAAGAACCTCATCTTACGGCGCGACATCGAAGACATATTCTTATGATCCATACGCAAATCATTGTCTGACCAACATTGTCAATGCCAACGGCGACAGTTTTGTCTACCTCTACGGGACGAATCAGGATGGGAGCATGTCCTCGCTGTGCACAAACATGACGCTGATCGGCGGGAACGGCGGGGAAGGCGATTACTACCACCACACCGTAAACTATTGTGCCGCCAGCAATTCCTCGGATATGACGCTGTTCCGTGGGCAAATGGATCAGACCTACACCTACCAGCACGATCCGACCAACTATATGATCACGGCAATATATGGCCCGAGCTCCACGAATGTCGCCAAAACATACTCGTGGGACCCGGTGCTCCTCAACCTGACAAACGCGGTGGTTGCGGATGGGAATGTCTCGGCGACAGAGAAGATTATCACCAGACGCACGTTTGGCGCAAATCACAGCGTGATCTCAGAGGGGACAGGTTATTGTGCTGATCCAACGCACATATGGTCGAATACATGGAACAATGTAATCTGTAAAATTACGTCGATGACCGATCCTGAAAGCCATGAAACAGCGATCAGCTACTCCAATGATCTTCCCAGTTGCGTGAGCCTGTATTATGACACAAGCGGCGATGCCTACAATACGTTCTTCAGCTACACCACGAACGGCTTGCTTTCCGGCATCACCAACGCCAATGGGCACTGGACGCAGTATTACTGTGATAGGCACGGATTTCTAACCTCGTCAGTCCCGCAACTCGGCCCGGCAGTCCAGTGCTCCAACAACATCCTCGGGTTCGTGCAGAGCATCACGTTGCCCGGCGACACGGGTAATCGAGTGATCTCATTTGACGTGGACGAACTGGGACAGGTCAACAAAATCACCTATCCGCTCACCAATATCGTTGAAACCTTTGCGTTCGATCAAATCGGAAACATGACAAATTACGTGGACGCCGCCGGCCGCACGACTAGCTATAATTATCTTCCGACAATGAAGCTTTCTTCCGTGATTCGCCACCTATCCTCTGGCGCAACCATCAGTAACGGTATTTCCTACGACAACCAATTCAACACCATCAATCTGACCGATGCAAAAGGTCGCCCTGTTGAGTCTTACGTGCTTGATCTTCAGGATCGCGTGACATCAGTCACCAACCTCGAAGGCCAGACCATGACGATTGCCTATGGTGTTGCCAATTTCGTCAAGAGCATCACTCGCTTCTGTGGTTCGACAGTGTACAATAGCTACAATCAGGATGGATTGCTGAGCCAGACTATCTTCCCCGGCAGCACAAATGCATTTAGTTACATGAAGAATGGTTTGCTCGAAACCGCCGCGAATGAACTTGGCGCAATCTCAAACTCGTGGAGCTTCGCCAACCGTCTTTCTTCTTCCACATTCCAGGTTTCAGGGCTCAGCCTTCAGCCCTCCGTTTCCTACGCCTATTATCCAGCCGGTCAGATCTCCAACGTGACATCCGTTGCGGGCACAAACACTTATGCTCTCGACAACGCTGACCGGGTTTCATCCCTCACGGCTCTACGATCCCAGCTTTCTTCTCCGCTCACGTTTAACTATTCCTTCAACACCAATAATGGGTTGGTTTCCAGCATGACTTGCACAAATAACGGGCTGAATGTTCACTATGCCTTCGATGTTCTCGACCGGGTCACAAGCATCGTGTGGAGCAACTCGTCAAAGGTGGTGAAAAGTTTCATCTATTCTTATAATAACGCCTCGATGATAACGAATATCGCACTGGAAGACGCTTCAAGCCTGGGATATTCTTATGATGACGTGGACAGATTGATAGAGGAGAATCGGTCTGGAATCTCCAATCAGGCATATGCGATCTCCTATGGCTGGGATGCGGTTGGAAACAGGATTGCGAAGACGAATGGAAGCATCGGCGTGAGCTATTCTTGTCAAAGCGGCTGTAATCGTCTCACTGGTTGGAACGCCGCATCCACCAATAACTTTGCCGATTTCCTCACAGTCGATGTTACGGGTTCCTCTTCTGAACCCATTGGCACGAACGTTTACCTAGGACAGCTTTCCGTGACCAACGTGGGATTGCAGGGAGTGACGCCCGCAGTCTCCGGCTCCACCTTCACGGCGAATAGTTTCCTTCTTGGCGCCGGTTCCAATCAGATTGTCGCCGCCATCGCTGATGTAGCCGGAAATGTCGGCTACTCCACAAATATCGTGATCAATCAGATTGCCACGAACGGGGCATACCTCTACCATGCGGCGGGGTGCGTAACTTCGATCATCTACTCCGGTGCCAGTTTCACCAACACCACCGCGCTCAAGTGGAACAGCCAGTTCCAGCTCACGGCAGTCTCCACCAACGGAGTTGCCGCTGAAAGAAATGGTTTTGATGCGTTTGGAAG
>CAZASC010000046.1:0-23898 GCA_964487695.1 uncultured Victivallales bacterium | reverse complement strand
GGAAGCAGGTAAATATCCGCAACTAAGAAATGCAAGAAAAAGAGGAGGGTGCGTGCATATATTAATAACGGGCGGTGCTGGATTCATAGGATCCAACCTGGTTGAATATCATCTGCGCAAGGGCGACATCGTTCATGCCGTGGACGATCTTTCGACGGGCTCTGCGGATAATCTCACGGTATTCATGAACGATCAAAATTTCCGGTTCGATCAGGCGGACATTTTGACCTGGCAGGGACTCGACAAAGCGGCAGCCTGGGCCGACAGGATCTATCATATGGCGGCCGTCGTCGGAGTGTTCAAAGTTTTGGAGGAGCCCATAAAGGTGCTCGCCACCAATATCGCCGGTTGTGAACGAGTCCTGCGTGCCGTGCAAACCGGTAAATGGAATCCGCAGATCGTAATAGCCTCCACCTCCGAGGTGTATGGCACAGGGATGCATTATGCCGAAGACGCCGGTAGAGGAGACGCTTCCGCGATTCGCAAAGCTGACCCATCTTTCATCCCGGCCTTTGACGAGGATATGGAACCGATGGTTGGCTCCAGCGTCATCAGCCGTTGGAACTATTCCATCAGCAAACTGGCTGGCGAAGCTTTCGGTATGTCCTACGCGCGCAAGCAGGGAATGAAGGTCATTGTGATTCGTTTCTTCAACACCATTGGACCAAGACAGACCGGCCGATATGGTATGGTCGTTCCGCGTTTTGTCAGGCATGCAGTGGCAAACGAACCGATACCGGTATACGGTGATGGTGCTCAGACGCGATGCTTCTGCGATGTGAGGGATACGGTTATTGCGCTCGATAAATTGGCGGATGAGGCAAATAGCTACGGTCAGATCATCAACGTCGGCAGCGACCGGGAGATTTCCATAAAAGAGCTGGCGGAGCTGGTCAAAAACAGGGCCGGCAGCTCTTCCCCGATCAAATTCGTTCCGCTCGACGAAGCATACACCGAGGCATTTCAGGAGACTTTACGGCGGCGTCCCAATCTGGACAAATTGCATCGTCTTACCGGATTCGCGCATCGCTGGACGCTGGAACGGACGCTGGACGATCTCATTAATGCGGAGAAATCAAGAAGATAACTCAAGTGAGGAGAAAAGACACATGGCTACGACTCCATATTTTGTTTTAAGTCCAAACACGGCACTCAGCATAGTCGGGTTTATACATGGACCGGACAAGACTGTGCCAACGCCGTCGGAAGACTGGCGGCAGGCGAAAGTTGATGTCGTTATTCCTGCGCTGAACGAAGAAGTTAATATTCCGCTTTGTCTAGGCTCGCTGGCAGCACAAACTCTCAAGCCCCACAGGATAATGCTTGTCGATGACGGCAGCACCGACCGCACGGTCGAGTACGCGCGCGACTTCTGCAAGGCAAACGGAATGGATATTACAATCATTCAACGGAAGGCGCCCATCGGCAAGACGCCTACCTTGAAGCGGCAGGCCCGCGAACTGGATTCCGATGTGGAGTTCATTCTCGACGGGGACACAATACTTGAATCTCCTAACTATATAGAACGTGTTGTGGAAGAGCTTTACAAGGCCGTCGGTGTGGCAAGCGCATGTGGAAACGTTTTATCACTCAGACCGCGTGATCGCAGAGAAGCTGCGGAAGCGCCGGCTATGAGGAAGTTTCTCCAGGAAAAGCCGCAAGCCGCAATCTTTGTGGAAGTCGGCGCACTTCGCAGGTTCCAGATGGCCGTAACAAGTTTGTATCGCGAGTGCCTTTATATGTTTCTGCAGAGGTTCGTGTATCGCGGCCAGATGACGTTTTTCGGATCCATATCTCATCCGGTGGGGTGTGCTGTTGGATACCGGCGGAAATATGTGCAGGAGCTGTTCGATCATTATGAGCCAATCCTTGGCGACGATCTGACGAACTCCGAGGACATCTTCATCGGTTTTGCTCTCATCAATCACGGCTACAGGAACATCCAGCTTCCCGACGTGCTTTGCCGCTCGCAGGAGCCCGGCATCAAGAAATTGCCACGGCAGTTCTACATGTGGTCGTCGTCATTCCTGCAAAGCTGTTTCTATTTTCACAGTCTGACAGCCACCCCGTTCAAGATTTTCAAACGCTTGCGGCACAACAGGGAGTTCGAAAAGAGCCCTGAAGGCAAGGAAGCGATTAATAAGCGCAAGATACAGGAACCTTACCGGGAGCCTTTCGGAGACGAATATACTGATCTTTATGGTCGCCCCATCGGCTGGTCGATCTTCATGTCTCTCGTCGAAAAGATTGCATTCCCATCCGCTCTTATTGTCATGCTCTTCATGAGGATGTGGATTGGATTATTGATCACCGTCATTGCCGAGAGCGTTCTTTCCGTGGCCATACTTACCGCGGTGGCGCCTTCAGGGCAGAAATTGAATTTTCTATGGAAAGGAATCATCGTCACTCCCATACGTTATTCCGCGTTACTCTTCGATTTTGTGACTATGCTGCGTTTTTCCGCAGACGTATGGATAAAGAAGGATAAGAGGTGGAGAAAGTGATCACATATTATTCCAACATAAACCGAGGGAATGACATGGCTTCAATAGTTCTTGAGAATGAGTGCCGGATTTTGGCGGACAGTACCAGACCATCTAAACGTGGAGTTTGCCGGCATTATGCGGCGCTCTTCGTTTTCTTCCTTTTCGCCATGAGGGTGATGGCGGACAGCGCAGTGCCGCCGGACGGGCTGATGGCTGAGGGCGAGAAGCGTTGGAACGATGCCGTAAAGATCTATAAGGCTGCGATCGCGAAAGATTCGACTCGCGAAGATTTATGGATGCGCATCTCTCAAATCGACGCCTCGCTCGGTCTTCGCGATGAGACCGCCCAAGCCCTGCTGGAAGCGAGCAAACTGAAACCGAACAACGCTCCTCTCCAGTTCCAGCTTGCCCAGGCATATTCGCTGGCCAACAAGCCGGCCCCGGCATTGGAGGCGATAGATCGTGCACTGACGATAGCCCCCAGTAATCTGGAATATCTGCGCGCGCGCGCCGTATATACGGAGTGGCTGGGCAAGGCTGATGAGGCCTTCAGCACCTACAAACGAATTCTCGTTATTGCTCCCGGAGACGATAATGCGTTGACCGGGCTGGCAGGGGCGGCTTCAGTAAAGGGCAAACGTGAGGATTACCAGGTTGTTGCGCTGTCCTTGTTAAAAGCATCCGAACTGAAACCCAAAGATGCCGGACTCCAGTTCAGAACGGCGCAAGCTTGCTCTCTCGCGAGTCAGCCCGACGAGTCGCTGGCTGCCATTGATCGCGCTCTGGCCATCGAACCGAAAAACCTTGAATATCTGCGTGCGCGTGCGCTGTACGCCAACTGGCTGGACAAGGCGAATATCGCCGTGGAAACCTATAGGCGAATTCTAGCCATTTCCCCCAACGATGAAAATGCCCTGGCTTGCCTGGAGGGAATAGCGCCAGTTAAAGGAGAACGCGCTGATTACGAAGCCGTTGCGGATGAATTGCGGAAAGCCGCCGCCTTAAAACCGAAGGACGCCAAACTCGAATTTAAGACAGCCGAGATATATTCCCTGGCTGGCAAACCGGAACAGGCGCTGGAAGCGGTGGATCGCGCGCTAGCCGTTGAACCCAGGAACCTTGAATACTTGCGGGCGAGGGCGGTTTACGCCGGATGGCTTGGAAAGACCGCCATCGCCGGGGCTACCTATGTGCGTATTATTGAAATTGTGCCCGGCGACGAGGACGCTCTTGTCGGGCTGGCGCAAGCTGCCTCGGCGACTGGCCAGCCTGCCGATCGCGCGGCTTTCGCCGAAACGATGCGGAAAGCTGCGGCCTTGAAACCGAACGATGCCGCGCTTCAGTTCAGATCAGCTCAGGCTTATTCCATAGCAGACAATCCCAAGATGGCGCTGGAAGCGGTGAATCGCGCGCTGGCACTTGACCCGAAGAATCTGGAGTACCTGCGAGACAGAGCCAGCTATGCCAACTGGATTGGTGACGTGGATACGGCCGCGGAAACCTATAAGCGCATTCTGGCCATTGTGCCGGACGACAAAGATGCCATAATCGGGTTGGAGGGCGCGACTTCGTGGAAAGAAAAGCCGGCTGATCGCGAAGCTGTCGCTGAGTCTTTGCGAAAGGCGGCCGCATTGAAACCGAATGATGCCAAGCTGCAATCCCAGCTTGCCCAGGCATATGCCATGGCTGACAAGCCTGACCAGGCCCTGGCGGCGATCGAAGTTGCGGTGACTCTTGATCCCAAGAACGCTGACTATCTGATGGCCCGCAGCCAGTATGCCAACGAGCTGGGCAGGTTTAACATAGCCGCCGACAGCTATAGACGTATTGCTGCCATTTCTCCAAATGACGACAACGCCATCCTCAATCTGGCCAGGGCCGAGTCCGCTGAGGATAAACTCGATGACTCCGCGCGAACATACAAGAAGTACCTGAAGAAACATCCTGAAAACAAAGACGCTCTGATGGAATACATAAAGGTAGAGTCCTGGCGCGGCAATTTCGCCACGGCAATGAAAAGCCTTGAGGATTATAAGCAGCGGTATGGCGAAACGATGGACTATCGCAAACAAAAAGCGCGCATACTGGCCTCGGCGAATCGTCCCGCCGCAGCCATGGACGTGATTCAGCCCTTGCTGAAGGAAACGCCGGACGACTATGAAGTCATCTATTCCGAGACGGAGGCTCTCGAGAACGCCAACAAGTATCGCGATGCCTTGAAGACTCTGGCCATCCTAGAAAAACTTCGGCCGGAATCCAGCGAGACTGAGGAAATGCGCAAGGTTGCAACCGCAAACATTCGCACGTATCTGGCTGCCGGGGTGGATTATTATACTGAATCAGATAGCGATAAGATCCTCAGCGGTCACGGCGAAGGCGGTTACCAGTTCAATCCGGAGATCCGCCTGACTGGCGGAGGCGATTATCACCAATTGCGCGCCGATGTGGGGTCAGGCCTGGAGAGCGTTGATGGGCGCAAAGTTTCGCATGAGAGTGACTTGTGGGTGGGAATTAATGATCAGGCCACGCATCAACTCGATCTCATGGGGCGTGCCGGAGCCGCAAAGGAAGATACCGTGTCGGTTGGCGACAACCTGTTCATTTATGACGTGGAGGCGGACTATCGCCCGGCGGACTCTGTCACATTTATGCTGGCTAACAGCCGCGATTACTACGTGATATCCCCACGAGCAGTGTCTTTCGGCGTCAACAAGGATGACACTTCCCTTCGAATGCTGTGGACTCCAGACTTGAATTATACTTTGGACGCCAGTGGAGAATACGACTCTTATTCTGACGCAAACAGGAGTTGGCAGGCCGTCCTTGCGCCGAGACGCTCGGTGCTTCGCAGCGAGTGGCTTAATTTGGATTTGGGTCTATACCTATGGTGGCTGGGCTTCAACAACAACCCCAACGATGGCTATTACTCGCCGCTCCATTATGAGAGATACGCCGTGAAAGCGGATGGCTACTGGAAGTTCGACGATAACAATGGAATAGGTTTGGTCTTCACGGCTGGCGAGGAAAAGGACGAAACGGAGTCCGGCTTCTCCTTCGGGACCAGCGGCGATGTTGACGGTCAGTTTGGCGTTTACCGGGACTGGATTCTTAGATTGCATGCCGGATACACCCACAACGTGAGAACTGCCACAGGCAATTACGATGCGCGCATTTACGGCGCGAACCTGGAGAGACGTTTCTAGTTCGAATTTCTCACAAGTTTGTGAAAAGGCGTCTGTAATCCACTTGTTGCGAAACGAGTTGCGACGCGAGTGATGCCGGCACTGTTCTCCCTCACTACGTTCGGGGTGAACGGTCCTGCATTGCGTTTTTCTGTTGTAGGACCGCTTGCTCAGCGCGAAGTGGGGAGAAGCGGTGTGAGGAATGCGGATTAAGCAAGCCTGCCTACCGGTGCGCGGTCTTCGCTTTGCTCCTGGACACATCAATGGTTACGGTTTCCCCGGCTTTCACTTCCACCATCCGTCCGTTAATCTCCAGCCATATCGGGATTGTACCTGGATTCTTGATGAAATTGCCGGAAGCGGAGATCTGCATGCTTTTTGCGGCATTCACGTAATCCATCACCTCGATGCAAGTCGTGTACCAAATGTCATCGTGCCCCCCGACTTTATTGCAGAAATCCTCCAGCTGATTCCACTTGTCGTCGTGAGTGAAATAATTCGATTTATCTTCCGCGAAATCAAAGCTGTGACCCCAGACCAGCATCAGCGATGGACCGCTGGTCCGCGCAAGGAACACTGTGGCGTCATCCATCCAGTTCTTGCAGAAGTTGCATGTCGTGATCCACAGATACGGATTCGAAGGAAGCTTGAACCAATGATTCACTCCGACACAACGCGCATATGTGAGCCCCAGGGCGGGCATAAGCCCGGCTACGCGATCATCAACGTCGCCGCTTGGATAGGCGAGTCCGCGGACCGGATGGCCGACGACATGCTCCAGATCGGTGCGGTTGTTGGCGATCTCATCCCGCACTTGCTCGTCGGTCAGCGTTGTGAGGGAACGATGGCTCACGGTATGGCATGCCACCTCATGCCCGGCGAACAACTGGACGATCTCCGCCCTCGTCAGATATCCGTCTTTGTCGAGCCAGTTGCTGACCAGATTAAACGTACCGCGCATTCCGTGCTTGTTGAGGATTTCCACGACCTTGCGGTCGTATATCCGGCCGTCGTCGCAACTCACGACAAGCGCCTTCTTTCTGCCGTCGGGAAACAGCAGGCGAGCGAAGCCATCCGGCATATCGCAGTCCGTGACAATCTCCGACGCACAATGCCAGTCGTTGGATGCCGTTTCTTGCGCCATGGAGAGCGTTGGCGCAACCCCTGCGGCGAACATGAATACAGCGGATGAAATCACGGTACAGTTTCTTATGAAAGATCGGCCGCAGTGCATAATTTTCACCATGTTTATACCTGTAATATTTTCGTTCAATTAAAGCATCATGCCAGACATCCACGCTCAATGTGTCTTCCCTACCGGCGCGCTATTCCTATTGTCCCTTACGTTTCCGCGGAGAAGGTTCAGGCGAATTACTGCAGCCACACCTTGGCGCGGTAGAACATGACAGGAACGGCCTGCGCTGTATTAGTGCAGTCTATGGCTCCATCGCTTGCGACAATGCAGGTGTAGCCTGGGCAGGACTTCCACGTTCCGTACATCAGCAGGTTGGTGCACTGCTCAATATCGTAGTATCGGGTCAGACCGAGATAGTTCGATCCTGTAGTTCGAATGGAGGGGACGCTCACGACAATCTGCCCTGCAGAGTTAGAGATGGCTACCGTGAAACAGCTCTCTGGCTTCGTCGGATCTATGCCGACCAGATAGTCCTGCCATACCGTCATGCCATTGCTGGCAATGCTTGCGGCCACGCTGGCATAGTTGGTTGCCGGTGTTCCCGGAAAGTATTGCAGAATCCACGTCGCCGGAGGAATGTTGCTAGTTAGCCAGCCGCCATCGCCTGCTTGCACGCCGCCGTAGGCATTGAAGCTCGCGTTCGACCCCACTGTCATATAGGTCGCCCAAATCCAGTTGGTGGAGCGAAAGACCTGCTCGACTCTGACCTCGTCAATGACCGCGTCCACACCCATGCTTACCGGGCCGCCATCGCCGTTGCCGTTGTATGCCCCGATGCCGCTGCTGTAAGGGGTGCCGGCTATGTTTCCTGTAACGGTATGTCCGACGCTAAGCGGCACTCCATTCCAGAAGTTTTTGATTGCGCTGCCATCGTAGGTGAATGCGACGTAATACCACTGACCCACAACCGGAGGCGGGCTGATCAGGTCGTCATTACCGGCTGTCCAGCCGCTCGTCCCACTGGTCTTGAGCATATCTCTCAGATGGGTCGAATCACTGAATCCCATTTCCCTGTTCTGTTCTTTTCGGATGATCACTTCCTCGTTGGCGCCGGGTAGCGTATTGAAATTAACCCACGCGGAATAAGTCGCGGCGGGTGCGGTAAAGTCCATACTGCCGGCGTTGAAAATAGTGACATGGCCGCCGCCGGAGACATGCTGAGCGCCGCCAATGACGCCTGACACATTGTTTATGGAACCGGTGGAAGTTCCGTTGTTCCCGTTCGCGGTGGAGTCCATCGCATTGGACTGGGCCATGTGCCAGACAGCCACAAAGGTGTTGGTGGGCCACACTGCGCCGTTGGTGGTGCAAGGCAACTGATTTGTATTCGATAAATCCCCCCATTGAGCCCAGATGTAGTCGGTGTTGGTGCTGATCGCCGGTACTTGCACCCAAACGTATCCCGTTTGGGAGGCAGGATTGGTCCATTGATCGATCTCGTAGTTGAGATTAGTCACCCCTGTGGAGTCGTAGAACCGCAGATCGTAACCGCCTGCCGTTAGAAAAGGATAATTCTGGAAGCTGAAGGATGCTCCTCCCATGCCGTTGGTGAACATCACCAGCACCGGGAAGTTTGTAAGCGTCTCGTTCCTGTTGTATCCGCTGAACTGGATTTTCATCTTGTATCCGGATTGCGGCACTGTCAAGAAACTGGTAGTTGAAGCAGCCCAAGCCTGACCGCACGAATTGCTCGCGCAAAAACGATAATAGTAAACGACGCCTTGAGTCAAGCCGGTCAGATTTGTTGATAGAAATCCTGTGCTGTTGACACCGAAGTAGTTGGTCTGTCCCCAACCTGATTTATTCGTGTCGCTATTCGATATGCCCCAAAAGACCCAGACATAGGTCGGCGCTCCGCCGGTTGACGACAGATACCCGTTAATCGTTGCCGCCGTTTCCGTGATATTGCTCGCGCCGGCATCGTTGTTGACCGTCGGTGGGCTCGTAACCACCAGAGTTGATACAGGTCCTATTATCGCAGAGTTCGTGCTCGTCCCGCCGCTGTTCTGCGATCGCAAGCGACACCAGTAATTGCCGCCTGATATCAGCCCTGTCACCGAATATGCACTCACATTGCCAACTGCCAGATTATTGAACCCACCGACAAATACGCCAAAACTATTGTTCAACGCCACATCAAGGAAATAGTTCGTCGCGCCTGTGGCCGTCACCCAGTTGGCAATGAAATTCGTTGCTCCGATACTTGTCGCAGCAGATGCCACTGGTGCATTCGGCGTCGTCCAGAAGTTTGTTGACGGCATCGTCCAGCTCGTTCCGGCGGAATTCGTCGCATAGAAATCATAATAGTACTTGGTTCCTGAATTAAGACCGGAAACATTATTCGAGATGAACCCGGTCGCATTTGTCCCCAGATTGTTGCTGTTCGCCCAACTGCCAAACGCCTGGCCGCCGTCTGAAGTACCCCAGAAGCACCACGCAATCGTTGCCGCCCCACCCGTCGAGATCAGGTTGCCGTTCAATGTTGCCGCGTTGATCGTGATGTTGCTCGCGCCACCAGCGTTGTTGATCACAGGCCCGCCCAGAGTCGTCACCGGCCCGATTATCGCAGAATTAGTGCTTGTCCCACCGCTATTCTGCGATCGCAAACGATAGTAATATGCCGTGGTCGGCGTGAGACCGCTCACAGTGTAAGTGATTACATTACCAGACGGCCGGTTGTTGTACCCCGTCACATAGCCTGCAAATCCGCTATCCGTGGATACATCAAGCAAGTAGTTTGTCGCGCCGGCTGCTGCAGCACAATTGGCAACGAAACTCACCGCTCCGATATTTGTCGCAGTAGATGCCATCGGCGCGTCTGACACAGTCCAGAAGTTTGTTGACGGCATCGTCCAGCTCGTTCCGGCGGAATTCGTCGCATAGAAATCATAATAGTACCTGGTCCCGGAATTCAGACCTGAGATGTTCTTCGAAACAAGCCCGGTTGCATTTGTCCCAAGGTTGTTGCTGTTTGCCCAACTGCCAAACGCCTGGCCGCCGTCCGTGGTGCCCCAGAAGCAGCGTACAATCGTCACCACTCCGCCAGTAGAGACCAGGTTGCCATTCAAGGTTGCCGCGCTGATCGTGATGTTGCTCGCGCCGCCGTCGTTGTTGATCACCGGCGGATTCGTCGCGCTGCCTCCACCTGTCAGCACGCTGCCATAGGCGTTGAAGCTGGCATTCGAGGCCACAGTCACATAGGTAGCCCATATCCAGTTCGTCGAACGAAACACGTGCTCGACCCTGACTTCGTCAATGACCGCGTCCAGCCCCATGCTCACCGGGCCGCCATCGCCGTTGCCATTGTATGCTCCGATGCTGGTCGAGTATGGGTCGCCATTGATGTTCCCCGTTACGGTGTGCCCGGCGTTGAGCGGTACACCATTCCAGAAGTTCCTTAGCACACTGCCATCGTATGTGAAGGCGGCATAGTACCATTGACCTACAACCGGGCTGATCACATCATCATTACCGGCTGTCCAGCCGCTCGTTCCATCCGTACTGAACATGTCTCTCAGATGCGTGGAATCGCTGAATCCCAGTTCCCTATTCTGGTCTTTTCGTATTACCGCCTGCTCGCTACCGGACAACGTGTTGAACTTAACCCACCCTGAGTAAGTCGCAGGCGGTGCGGTGAAGTCCAGGCTGCCGGAATTGAAAATAGTGACATGCCCGCCGGCAGTAACATACTGGGCGTCACCAATAATGCCGGCCGCACTGCTTATGGAACCGACCGCAATACCATTGTTATCATTCGCCGTGGAGTCCGACGCTTTGGACTGGCCCATGTGCCAAACACCCGCAAAAGAGTCAGAGGCCCAAGTCGCCCCGTTGGTGGTGTAGATCGCAGAAGTTCCCGCCATGTTGGTGTTGCCCCAGTACGCCCAGATATAACAGCCGCTGGACAACTGCGGAACCTGCACCCACACGCAGGAGTCCCCGCTCGTGGCCCATTTCTCGATCTCATAGTTAAGTTCGATTGAGCCGTCTGAAGTTGAAAACCGCAAATCGCAACCATTCGTCGAGGCGAACTGGCCGTAAGAGAAACCTGAGATGCCAGTGTTCAAGACCACAAGAGCCGGAAAATTCGTCAGTGTCTCCGCCCTGTTGTAACCGGAAAACGCAATCAGCAGCTTGTTCGACCAGTCAGTAAATCCTGACGGTCCGCTGAGGGGGCCGAACTGGGCGTTTATTGCGTGGTTGGTCAGCACGTTGCTGAAAGTATAGGAATTTGAGGCACCTACAAGACTCCCGTCCACCACAACGTTGGTCACGATATACCCTGTATTTCCCGTGATAGTGAATGTCTGATTGCTTCCGTACCGAACATTTACAGCACCGGACGGAACGATTGATCCGTTCGTGCCTGCGCTCGCGGTAATCGTGTAATTGGTCGAGGCATCGCCAAAGAAGGCGCTTATTGTGTGGTTGGTTACCACGTTCTTGAAAGAATAGGAGTTTGATGGACCCACAAAACTTCCGTCCACCGCAACATTGGTCACGATATACCCGCTGATTCCTGTGATCGCGAACGTTTGATTGCTTCCGATCGGAACGTACACGTCGCCGGACGGAACGATTGATCCGTTCGCGCCTGCGCTCGCGGTAATAATGCAGTTGGTTCCGCTTGTCTGCACGCCTCCATCAACGGCGAAGCTGGCATTCGACGCTACGGTCATATATGTCGCCCATATCCAGTTGGTGGAGCGAAATACCTGCTCGATCCTCACTTCGTCGATGACAGCGTCCATACCCCTGCTGACGACGCCACTATCGTTGTTGCCGTAGTAGGCCCCGATGCCTGTGCTGTAGTTGTCGGCAACGATGTTTCCTGTAACAATGTGCCCGGTGTTAAACGGCACGCCATTCCAGAAGTTTCTGATGACGTTGCCGTCGTATGTGAAAGAGACGTAGTACCACTGACCCGTAAGCGGAGGACTGATCGGGTCGTCATTGTTAGCCGTCCATCCGTTTGTTCCATCGGTCCTGAGCAAGTTTCTCATGTACGGTTGGGAAGATGACTCATCGCCAAATCCCAAGTCCCTGCTCTGTTCTTTTCGCATTATCGCCTGCTCCTGACCGTTGCCGGGCAGCGTGTTGAAATTAACCCACGCGGAGTAAGTCGCGGCAGGCGCGGTAAAATCCAGACTACTGGCATCGGGAATATGGACGAGGCCGCCGCCGGTGATATATTGGGCGCCCCCAATAATGCCGGTTGCAGCGCTTATGGAACCGGTCCCCGTGATCGCAGTTCCATTATTCCTGTTCGCGGTGGAATCCAGCGCATTTGTCTGGCCCATGTGCCAGACAGCCGCAAAGGAGCTGGCGGGCCATACCGCGCCGTTCGTGGTGCAAGGCAATTGGCCTGCATTGGTGGGGTTCGCCCACTTCGCCCAGATGTAGCTTGTGCTGGCAGAGATGGCCGGCACTTGCACCCAAACATACGCCACGGGGGAAGCGGCGTTGGTCCATTTCTCGATCTCGTAGTTGAGATTAGTTATCCCGGTGGAATCATAAAACCGCAGGTCATACCCGTTGGCATTGAGAAACGGATACCGCTGGTAGTGGAAGTCGGTGCCCTGCATCAGGTTTGTAAACATTACCAGCACCGGAAAATTAGTCAGCGTCTCAGAACGGTTGTAACCGCTGAATGTGATCTTCATCTTGAACGGCCCTGTCTTCGCCGCGTCACTGTATAGGATCGTAACAGTCGCGGTATTGGAAGGGGAAGAAGCGGCGATATAGTTCAAATTTGGAGACAACGTTAGAACCAGCGTTTTGTTTGACGTGCCCCATGCCGTCGCTATCGGGACAACCGCGATGTTCACATTGGTCGCGCCGACGGCAAACGTAACGTTGCTTGGCAGTGGCTGAAAATCCACGCCAGGCTTTGCTGTTCCGCTTGTTGTGTAATTCACCGTCAGCGCCCCGTTCGTCGTCGAGGCGGGCCGATAGAGTGTGAACACGCCCTGCAGCGGAACATCTTTTGAGGCGTTAGGTTGAGTCGCTTGCACCCAGACGCTTCCAGTGATGAAAGTGGAACTCGTCGGAGCGGCCCACATCACTCCATTAGTGTTCGACCCGTAGAAGCGATAGTAGTAGATTGTGTTCGCGCTCAAGCCTGTCACGTTTGTGCTTAGAGATCCCGGAGTTTGCATCCCGAAGTTCGTGACATGATCCCAACCGACTGTGTTCGTTCCGTGATCTGTTGTGCCCCAGAACACTGATACCACGGTCGTCGCAGTTCCCGTGGTTATGAGTTGACCGTTCAACGTGGCCGAATTGACTGTCACTAGCGACGCACCGCCGCCGTTGGACACCTCTGGTGGGCGGTTGCTCGCGCCGTAGGCCTGGAACTGACGTACAGTGAACGTGCTCTTGCTTCCAGTCTGACCGTACTGCCACTGGGCATCATAGACCAATTTGATCGCCCCGCTTCCCCACGAGCACTGATGCACAAGAATGCGGATCTTCGTGGTGTACACCGCTGGAAACTCGTGTACGAAGTTGTACCGGTCGCTGAAGAACGTATCCACCACGCAGCGTACTGTTGGGGTGTAAACGGCCCATGTCTTCGCCGGTTCCTGGATATGTTCAATGGTGACCCACTGGCCACCGTTGTCGTACTGAAGTTCGTAGTCCGTGAGAGTGCTGTCATCGTGATAGAGGTAGCCAGCGTTGATCACCACGCGGTTGACGCATGTTGTGGCCGGCAGCTGCAATTGCAGCCAACTGGGAAAGTTGGTGTCGCCATGCCACGCGGTCTTACTGTCATCGTACCAGTCCACCAAATTACCGTCGTTGAGCTTCGAAAAATCTGTGTCATATGTCCAGCCGCTCGTTCCATATGTCCCGGATGCCGAGAAGGTGACACCCGTCTGACTTGCCAGGTTCGTCCCCCAGTTCATTGGGACGACCTGGATGGACTGCCCCAGAGGCAACTCCACGTAGACAGGAATCTCCGGCACCGGCAAGGTTACCATGCCGCCAACGACCGCGAGATTAGTCGCCACCCCAAATGCCGAAACCAGATGCAGACTGCTTCCGCCGGATACCAGGAGATTCACGTAGCCATTAGTAGTGATTCCGCACGTCATAAAGGCCGCCATGTTTCCGTTGGAGCCCGTGAAGAGGCTGCCGAGATACAGATTGGTGCCCGACCCGAAATCGTAGGCCTGCGCGAATTGCTTGCCGTAGAGTTCTTCTGACCACACACGAAAAAACGCGCCACCCGGATTTAATCCCCCGTCGTCGTTTTCCAGCCACATGGGCATATCCCAGAACCCGCCGCTCTTAGTGTACCAGTAGTGATTGTGTTCCTTGGGCAGGCCGTATTGCTCGAACAGCATCATTTGGAAAATCGTCCAGCGCCCCTGGTGCCGTGGCCAGTACGCCCCGTAAGTGGGCGCCGAATAACCCTGCTCCGTTTGCCATATTTCAAGCTGGCTCTTCCCGTACTGGGCGAGAAGCCCCTTGAGCCAATCCATTCTATCCCGGCCAATCCATGAGTCGCCTATCACCACGTTGTAGGCGTGAAACGAGAACGCATCGAGATAGTTCCCGCCGCCGGCGGCGAAGAAACTTTGCAGCCAGCCCCGGCAGGAGTTGTCGATCGACACCGTGCCGGGCCCCATGACCTTGGCCGTGGGATCTACGGCCTTCACAGCGTTGTAGAATGGAATTAGCTCGGTGTTTACAAAAGTCGCGGCATCAGTGTTTTGAGGCTCGTTGCGGGGCTCCCAGTATTTGACGCCGTTAGTCATGTATCTGCTGACAACCTGTTGAACGCCGGCCAAGTTGGTTGTGCCGGCGGGGAAGGCGATCATCATCGGCCGCGGGCGGGTACTGTCCCCGTAGGCGGCATACCATTGTTTCTCGGCGGCAACGTAGGCATCCATATAACCGAAGTTAAGGTTGTTCGCATCCTGGCATGGAATTCGTTCCACTCCCACGCCGGTCAGGCCACTCACGACCTCGTCTCCCATCGGATCGGGGCCGCCGGAGGTGCTGGGAGCTGGCCGGGCTGGAAAACCAGCAGTGTTTCTGAAAACTACAAACGTTGTGCCGCCGACGATATCGCCCCAGTTAGTCGTTACGCCACTGCCGTAAACGTAGAGTTTGTACCAGCCGGGCGGCTGTGAAGGGATCGTGATCGATGCGCCAGCCGGGCCCTGATTCACGAGGTTTCCCCAGTAATCGCGAACCTCATAAGTCAGCGAAGCTCCGCCCAGCGTGAATGTGAGCGGATCGCCAACGTAGAAAATATGATTACGCTTGCCGGACTGGGGAGTAACCAGATTTGGCGGCAGATTCCAGCCCCAAGTGCCTGTTATGGTTGGCGGGGGATGCACTTGGTTGGTAGTGGGGTCGTCGGCCAAGAGTTGTTCGCACCCAAACAGCGACAATACTGCCACGGAGGCCAAAACACCGAGTGTGAGCCTGTTGGGAAGGCTAATCTGCGCCATAAGAATTTCTCCACATCTGTACGGCAACGCAGGATTGAGTCGCACATCTCCCCATTCCACCCACATTTACATTTATCGCGGCATAGTATCACAGCCCCGTGCGCCAGACAATGATTTCATTTTTCTTTTGCATGGCAATCCGGTATCATGCCGGGCAAGACAGACTGATAAGGGGTTAATTTAATAACAGAAGACGTAACGATAAAGAAAGGGCCTGCGGCAGACTGCGAGTTTCCGTGGCTTACCAATGATGGGGCTAATGAAAAATGGATCGAGTTCGTGCTTCAAGCGGACGCGAAACGGCACCGCGGGATGGCTGTCTGCACTTTTGCTGCTGACAACAACAGCTATGCTCAAGGCCAATGATTTCACTTACACGACAAATTCTCCTGATACGAATACAATAACAATCACGGGGTACACCGGTTCCGGCGGTGCTGTTGTCATCCCTCCCACCATAGATGGCGAGACCGTAACCAGCGTTGCGGGCTTTGCGTTTGCTGGTTACCAGAGCCTGACCAGCGTGACGATTCCCGACGGCGTCACCAGCATCGGGAACTATGCGTTCTACGTTTGCTACCACCTTACCAACGTCACAATCGGCAACAGTGTCACCAACATCGGGCAGCTGGCGTTCTATTCCTGCATCAGCCTGGCCAGCATCACAATCCCCAACAGTGTCATCAGCATCGGGAACCAGGCGTTCTATTCCTGCGTCAGCCTGACAGGAGTCTACTTCACAGGCAATGCCCCCGATATTGGTTCGTCTGTGTTCGACGGTGACAACAGCGCGACCGTCTATTACTTCCCGGAGACCACGGTCTGGAGCACGACATTCGGCGGCCTGACGACCGTACTATTACCGTACTTTTATTCGACCGATAATGGCGCGATAACCATCACGCTGTACACAGGGTCAGGCGGTGCGGTGATAATCCCGAACACGATCAATGGCGCGCCGGTCACAAGCATCGGGAACTCTGCGTTTCAATACTGCACCAGCCTGTCCACCGTCACGATCCCCAACAGTATCACCAACATCGGAGACTATGCGTTCCAATACTGCGGCATGACCAATGCCACGATCCCCGACAGCGTCATAAGCATAGGGGACTACGCGTTTCAATATTGCGGCAACTTATCCAGCGTCGTGATCGGCAACGGCGTAACAAGCATCGGAGATGGCGCATTCTATTACTGCGCCAGCCTGTCCAGCATCGCGATTCCCGCCAGTGTCACAAGCATCGGAAACTCAACGTTCTCCTACTGCACCAGTCTGACTGTAATTACAGTGGATGCGCTCAATTCCGTCTATTCCAGCGTGGATGGAGTCTTGTTCAACAAGAGCCAGACCAATCTCATCGAATGTCCGGGCGGTGAGGCCGGAAGCTACACGATCCCCGACAGTGTTACCGGTGTCGGGGACTATGCATTCCAATACTGCACCAGCTTGACCAGTGTCACGATCCCCGACAGCGTAACCAGCATCGGGGACTCGACGTTCCAATACTGCTACGGCCTGACCAACGTCACGATTCCTAACGGTATCACCAACATCGGAAACTCCGCGTTCTACTACTGCACCAGTCTGATCAGCGTCACGATTCCAAGCAGTGTCACAAACATCGGAGACTCGACGTTCTATGAGTGCACCAGCCTGACCAGCGTCACGATTCCTAACGGTATCACCAACATCGGAGACTCGGCGTTCTATTACTGCACCAGCCTGACCAGCGTCACGATTCCAGGCAGCGTCACAAACATCGGAAACTCCGCGTTCTATGCCTGCGGCAGCCTGAGCAGCATTACCATCCCCGACACTGTCACTGGAATCGGGGACTACGCGTTCTATTACTGCACCAGTCTGACTAACGTCATGATCGGCAACAACGTCACAAACATCGGGAACTCGGCGTTCTATTATTGCACCAGCCTGACCAGCGCCATGATCCCCAACAGTGTCGCCAGCATCGGGGACGGGGCGTTTTATTCATGCGCCAGCCTGACCAACGTCATGATCGGCAACAGCGTCGCCAGCATAGGGGATGGCGCATTCCAATACTGCGACAGTCTGACCAGCATCACGATTCCCGACAGCGTCACCAGCATCCAGGGCTCGGCGTTTCAACACTGCACGAACCTGACCAGCGTCACGATAGGAAAGGGCGTCACAAGCATCGGGGACTGGGCGTTCTATTACTGCGTCAGCCTGACAGGAGTCTACTTCACAGGCAATGCCCCCGATATTGGTTCGTCTGTGTTCGACGGTGACAACAATGCGACCGTCTATTACTTGCAGTGGACAACGGGGTGGGGCGCGACGTTTGGCGGTTGTCCAACGGCATTGTGGAACCCACAGGGGACAGGCGAAAGCATAGACGCCGGCGCGTGGCCATACAGGATGCAACTGACTTTTCCTGGTTACAACGGGACTGAAGTCCTGACCAATTTTCCTGCGCTCGTGATTTTGAGCACCAATCTCCCCGGTTTCTCGTACAGCCAGTTCGCCTCGACGAACGGCTACGATCTGCGTTTCTCGGCGTCAGAGTCGGATCACCTTACCGAACTAAACTATGAGATCGAGCAATGGGCCACGAACGGGAACTCCTGCGTGTGGGTGCAGGTGCCGCAATTTTACAGCGGTTGTTATATCTGGGCATACTGGGGCAATCCCAATGCGGCCACCGTGCCCGCAGTCTACACCACCAACGGCGCGACGTGGCCCACCAACGCTTTTGCAGGTGTCTGGCACATGGGCCAGACCAACACGCTGGACTCCACGGCCAACGGGAACAATGGAACTGCTGTCACTGCGACCGGTTCCATAAGCAATGCTAACGGTAATATTGGTGGCGCTCAGCATGTCTCCGGCGGCGGTCATGTAACTATTACCAATTCCGGCAGCCTATCATTCACCACGAATCTTGCGACTTACTCCGCATGGGTTAATTTCAACGCGCTTCCGGGTGCCAACGAGCAAGTGATAATGCGAAAAGAGCAGAACAGGGAAATGGGATTCAGCGATTCTGGCCATGTGAGAAGCATGCTCAAGACCGACGGTACGACCGGATGGACAGCGGCCAATGACGATGCGATCACTCCCGTTGCCGGGCAGTGGTACTACTTGGCGTTCACATACGACGGCAGCAAATTGAGGAACTTCTGGAACGGTGTGCCTCTCAACGCCGGACATGTTGTTACAGGGAACATCGTTGGCGATCCCTACACTACCGGTATTGGAGCCTACAACGGCAGCGGCGACGCTGGCCCAGTCAGCTTGGGGCTGGATGCGATCATAGACGAAGTCAGGGCAGAACAGGTGTTTCGATCCACAAACTGGATGTGGGCTACATATCTGACGGTGGCGTCGAACGCGAGCTTCAGCGTCTATGGCAGCGTGCAGACTGGCGGCGGAAGCACGAATACGTCGGCAGCCGGTGTGCCTCCTGCGGTGTGGATACAGCAATACTTCCCCGGGACTCCGACGAACAATTATGCGAGTCTCGCCGGGAGCTGCGTTAATAGCAACGGCATGACGGTTTGGCAGGACTATGTGGCGGGTGTAAATCCGACAAATCCTGGCTCTTCTTTCTCAGTGATAATAACCAACATGGCTGGACAGATTGTCGTTACCGTTCTATCCATGCAGACAAATGCGGACTATACCGGCGTGAGTCGCTACTACGAAATTGATGAATGCACCAATCTTTCCGTGGGCGGCTCATGGCAACCGGCTCCGGGCTACACAGGCATTCAGGCAAGCGGCGGAATCATCGCATGCACGAATGCTGCACAGAACCCCGCCATCTTCTACCGCGCCAAGGTGTTGTTGCAATAATCCTGCTTGTTTCTATCGCATTGTGCAGCAGTAAGGAAGCGGTTCGGGTAATGACAAGTTTGCCGTGTAGGCATCTCCAGGCAACAAATCAACTAAAACCAACGTGTCTCAACAGGATGATTGTACATTCGATTTCACGGTTGACTGGACCGGCGCGGCAGGGGATAGAGGAAACCGGCGACCCGGTTGGCGGACCTATCTCCTGCGCATCTTCTTGATCAAGGCATCGTACTCGGCACGAGAGCCGATCCAGAACCATATGGCGGCTTCGTCCTCAAGAGTACACACCGCACGCCAGTGAATTCCGATCCTGACAGAATAGATTGGCTCATGTGAATGGATGCATTTGAATTAGAGGGAAGGATGGTGGGGATCGGATTGCCATCGGTAGCAGGTACGCCGGGCCGATGCACCCACTGCAGCAGGCAAATCACGCAACCGCTTTCGGAATTCCTCCGTCGTTTCAGAAGTCATGGGAAAGATTCATCGCCCTCGTCTTGCCCTTGCGATGTTCGGCGAGCGCATTCCCGGCCAGCTCGACCAGTTCATGCTGTGAGGATTTGAAGGATTCCTCCCACTTGGCATCAGCATCGATCTCGGCCAGGAGCAGGTGCGCGAGAGCATTCTGTCTCTTGGCTGGTAATACAGAAACCCTGTCAATCGCCCTTCTCTTATGCTCCGTATTGTTCATTCGCGGGCACATTCTCAAAGACCTTCGCCGCATCCTTTTGAGTAATGACGGTATCGTACAGCCCGATGTCCTCGCCTTCGTGCTTATTGATCCCGGTGTAGTTCAGGCTGGCGTCCTCGTAGCGCTTGAACTTGTAGACGGCGTCGTTCATCAGTGCGCTGTTGAAGACACCCATGCTGACAAGCAGCTCGAAGTCCTTCACGTTCATGCCCGTGACTTTCTTGAACAGGCCCGGTTCGACTTGGGTAATCACATCCTTCAGCGTTCGCTCCCGGTAGTCGGTCAAATACATGAAGATAGGAACCCGCGTGGCGAACTTAATAAGCTTCTCCTGAATCTCCTTGCGCTTGCTCTTGAACTCCTTTTCCTCCTTGCTCAATTCTTTCTTTTCCTTGTCTGACATCTCCTCGTCGTTGGCCTCCTTGCGGGCCTTCTTCACGGCCTCCGACTTATTGATGATGGTCTCGATTTCCTGATTCAGGTTGCGGAAACCCTCGATGCTCATAAGGGCCTCCATAGCCTTCTCGCTGTCCATCAGGCGGCGCAAGGTGTCATTGTCCACATTCACCAGCAAGGCACTTTCCCAGCGCCGCGCCAGTAAGGTTGCGGTTGTGCCGCTCATCGCCATATCGAGGATGCCGGCGGCGTCAATCTGCTTCATGGAACTGCCGTCGTAGGCCAGAACTGGCAGGAAACTGATGAACTCCTCCACTTTCTTTTCGGGATTGGATTCGTTCACGTTGAGGCGGCAACTGTAATCGGCAATCTGTCGCAACGCCCGGTCTGGTGCGAAGTCAAAGACATAGCATTCCTCCTTGATGATTTGCTCCGCATTCGGGGATGCGCCGTCGGGGTTGCGCACTGTCCAGGGCGATTGCACACGAAACGCCGCCTGGAAGTACGTCTCCGGGCTTGAGATGTTTCGCAGCATGAGAATACCCGTCCATGGCTTCACCGTCACTCCCGTTGTCAGTTTGCCGCATGACAGCGTGATACTCTTCGTCGTGAGCGGATCGTCCATCGCCTCCTGAACCGGCGGCAAGGCCGCCGCGCCGATTCCGGCGGCGCTTCCCGCCGCCACGATGACCTTATAGTCGTGGTAGAAGCGGTTCTGCTTCTTCTCCAGCATATTGCGCATGGCGTGACAGGCCGCCACGCTCGGCAGGAACCAGAAGGAATGCGAAAGGACGCCCAGCAGCCGTGCATCCGAGAACGGCATAGGCGGCTTCTGCGCGCCGAGTTTAAGGTTGTCAACGCTTGTAGGCGTGAACGCGCCGCGAATCAGGTCCAGCCATTTCTGAACGTCGTTTTCGTATTTGAACTGCGCCAGAACGCCGACGCCTTCGGCGGAAAAGAAGACGTTCAGGTCAAATTCGTTGAACTCGCCCTGCATGGCGATTTCCCGGATCGCGTCCGGCAGTTGGTATGTCAGGAGCACCATCCGGGGCAACGCGGCATAGGGATTTTCTTTTCCTTTCCAATCCCGCTTTGCCCGCTGTTCATCAGAATAGGTCCAGTTGAAGATTTGCTCCTCAATGAACTCGCCGGATGCAATGGCCCGGAACGGCGTGCCGGATAGGTAGAGATAGCCGTCCGTGGTGATCGGCATGATGTCTTCGTCGAAGTCCTTGATACCTTCACCCTCGCCGAACTGCATTTCTTTCTCGTCTTCTGCCTCAAACAGTTCCTTCGCGTTCTCCCGCCATGCGCCGTAGTGGTATTCGTCCAGAATCACGCAATCCCATTGCGTCGTGTGTACCCATTCGTTTTTCGTCTTAATGCCGCCAGTGCTTGGATTTCGGCCAAGGTAGTCTTGGAATGACCCGAAACAGACGAACGGTTTCTTCTTGTCGGCCTCCTCGTATGACAGTCCGCCCGGAGAAATGAACTGCCAACCCTTGAAGTCCACGTGACATTTCAAGTCCTCCTCCCAAGCGGTTTGCACCGCCGGCTTGAATGTCAGTACCAGCACCTTCCGCCAGCCCATCTTCTTCGCCAACTGGTACGCGGCGAAAGTCTTCCCGAAACGCATCTTGGCATTCCAGAGGAAGTGTGGCGGCTTGTTCCGGTTGCACTTCTCCTTGCGCCAACTGGCGAAGTACGCGGCTGTCTTCCCGACAGCCGCTTCCTGTTCCGGGCGCATCTTGAAATCCAGCGACCTGTTATCCTCGTTCAATTGACCCGTCCGCACGGCGATGATTGCCGCCTTGACTTGGGCGAGCGTGCAATGGAACCATTCACCTTCCGGGTTCTTTACGCCGTTGATCCTCAACATCCGGTGTACGTCGTGGTCGCTAAAAACTGTCCCGTCGCTACGCATGGCCGACTCTTCAAGATGAATCACGAACGGCGGTTTGCCTGGGCGCAGCGTCGGATACTGCTGGGCGACGCGACTCTGCGCGTCCACGGTCGTGTAGCCGACCTTGAGCAGTCCCGCATATTGCGGGTTCGTATCTTCGTAGGCGTAGATCGTGGGCCGCGATGCCGGGCGCGGCGGGAAGAAATCGTTGCTCATTTTCGCTTACCTTCCGTCAATTCCCGGCGTTCCCGCATGGCATCCTCGATCAACCGGCGTTCCTTGGCGATCTCGCGGCTCAGTTCCTTCTCGCTGGGCAGGCTTGGCAGGTACTTCGACGCGAAAATCTGTCTGCGGTCGTTGAGTACGGAATAGCGGGCAACGGTGTCGCTCTTTTCCGTGCAGAGAATCAGGCCGATGGTCGGATTGTCATCGGGGGCGACAAACAGCCCGTCGTACATCCGCACATAGCCGTCCATCTGGCCGACGTCCGCATGCGTCAGTTTGCCCAGTTTCAGATCGATCAGCAGATAGAACTTCAGTCGGCAGTGATAGAACACGAGATCAACAAAGCGATCGTCTTCCTCAATGCGGATATGCTTCTGGCGTGCGACAAAGGCAAAGCCGTTGCCAAGTTCCAGCAGGAATCGTTGCAAATGGTTGATAATCGCCGCCTCCACGTCAGATTCGCGCAGTTCGGCGAAGTTCGGATAGCCAAGGAATTCGAGCACATAAGGATTCTTGAGCATATCGGCCGCGGGCGGATCTGCTTTCTGCAGCCTGCGTCCATCGGCGATGATCTTCTCAGGTTGCTGGCTGTGAAGACAACGCTCGTAGTATTGCGTGTGGATTTGTCGCTCCAGTGTCCGCTTGTCCCAGCCGCCGGCGATGGCTTCGCGTTCGTAGAACTCCCGCGCTTCGACGCTCTCGACCCGCATCAGGGCACGATAATGCGACCAGGAGAGCTGCGGCGAGAAACCTTGCGGCAATTCGTCACCCACTGGGTGCCCTTTTGGTGTCGTACCCAATTCCGTACCCGCTGGGTACTGAATTGGCGTGGGAGTCAATTCTCTTCCCAGTGGGAAGAGTTTCTTGCCATCGGCCAATTCTCTTCCCGTCGGGAAGAGAATCTTTGCCCTGTCTGAATACGTCAGATAGAACTGCCGGAAACTCCATAGAACCGGTTTGGAAAACCCCTGTCCATATCGCTCGGTCAGTCGAGCGGAAAGCTCTTCGATAACCTTCTCGCCATACTCCGCCCGACCCTTGCCCCGCTGGACTTCCTCCACGATCTCCCGCCCGATCAGCCAGTAGGCCAACACCATGTTCGTGTTGACCGCCCGGACCACGTTGCCCCGTGCCTGTTCAAGGATCGTGACGATGCGGTCGAACAGCGCATCCGGTTTTACCGCAGGGACTTTGCTCTTCGGCTTACTCATCGTCCGGCCCCTCAAGTTTCTTCCTCGCGGTGCCCGGCGGCAGAAAGTTTTCACCCGTCACCACGCTTCTTCCAGTTTTTTGCTCCAGTTCCCGTCGTGCCTTTTTCGCGATTCCGCCACCCGTCTTTCCCGCTTCGGCGTTTTCGCCCATGCCCGTTGCCGCGACGCTTTCGGCTATCTGCCGGGTGGAGAGTTCCGCCAGCGCGGTGAATATCAACTCCGCCTCGTTCATGTGGTCGCGCAGGTTCTGAGTCTTGAGCCCCTTGATCTCCTTATGCTTCTTCACCGAAACCCCAGTCCATTCCT
>CAZASC010000045.1:0-24617 GCA_964487695.1 uncultured Victivallales bacterium | reverse complement strand
AAGATTCGGGCCATAGCGTACCCCAGAAGGCACGCAACAAGAGCGACGAGAAAAGGATATAGCGCAAGGGCCGTTTCAGAAAGACCAAACACCTTGATGAAGAACGCTGTTGGCGCATACAATCCTGCACGAAGCGGAAAGACGGGCGGACCGCCATAGTCCGATATGTGAAGGACGCCTTTCGATAACTCGTTTGCCAAAACAGAGTACTGCCGTGTGTCCGAGTCTGAATAACCTTGAAATGCCAGCAATCTCAGAAGCAACGCCATAGTCATCAGTCCGCCGAAAACAACCCAGTGCAGAACGGAACGTTGAGACTTTAATCTATTAAGCATGTTGAACGCTCTCAACGAGATGCGAAAGTGCAGTGGACATCGCATTCAGGCTATAGCGCGCGATGCACCGTTCTCTCGCAGCGCGACCTTTTGCCTCGGCGTTGCCGTAATCCCGGAATATCTCCCTTATCGCAGCAGCCATCTGCACGGAATTGCCCGGTTCGACAAGGTAGCCCGTGTCGGATAATATATCCGGCATGTCACCCACCCTCGTAGCCAGCACAGGCTTTGCCATGGACATGCCATCTGTAAGTTTCAGCGGGAACTGCGCGTTCGATATTGGGCTGTTCCGCGATGGAACCACCAACACGTGAGCGCAGGAGACAATCTCAGGCATTGTCTCGACCGAAGATCGAGGCAATTTAATGATCCATCTGCCCCATTTCTGAATCAGTTTATCGTCGTAATTGTCGTAGGTACTGCCACCAACGATAACAAGCCTGAGATCATCTTCGTTCAGGGCATCCAAAGCCGTGAGAAGATCCTCAAGCCCCTTGTGCGGTCTTGGTGAGCCAGGAAACAGCAAAACCCTGAACCCAGCCAGCCCGTGACGCGCCCGGCTGACCTGGGGATCGAACTTCGCCGGATCGAACAATGCGGTGTCTTTGCCATTTGGCAGGTATACGCCACCGAATCGCTCCTTCAGGAAAGTTGTATGCACGGTTATGGCATCAGCCCGAGGCACCAGTCGTTCCATCCATCGGATGTATTTTGGATGGTTTGGATTTCGCATACCGGCATTCTTCCTGAACGTTGCGATTGCCATCTGCTTGAGGGTAACGTGCCAGGCCCAATCCTCCTTTAACCAACTGGTTTCCCAGTCGTCAATGTCCAGGATTAACGGGCGTCTTTGCATTAATCGGCCGACGAGGGCCACGCCGAAACTCATCGGCAAAGGTTTTAGAGCATAGATAATGTCGCCATCCATCTTTCGCAGCAATTCGCGCGCGGATGAGATAAACCCCGGCAGAGCGACGCCTGGGAGGGTTTGAATCCGGACTCCCTGCGGCGGACTTGCGTACAGTTCATCGCGAAACGTGAACCCAATGATTTCCACGTCGTACTCAAGTCTGCCCAACGCCTGCGCGATCAGGAAGGCCCTGATCGCAACAGCTCCAGAAAGGTCACTTGCAATAATAGAGATCTTCAACGCCATTTTACCGCTGCTGCTTGAATTGAAACATTCGACGCTTACCGATAGTCCACGCTGCTGGGAGGAACAATCCGCCCATGGTTTGCATAGTGTGGGAAACTACGACCTTCCGTGGGGGATACTTCAACATGAAAACCGGCACAGCGCTTAGCCTCGTCCAGCGTGCGCGTGTTGTGCGATCCAACCCACACTGTGATGAAGTAATCCCCCGGTATCATGGGAGGCAGTTGTATCTTCACTTCCAAATGGTGATCGGAAGTGCCGGACATTATGAACGGTTCTATTCTCGGCAATGCCTGCATGAGCGCGGTCTCTGTATTATCCAGAATATCCACACAAAGAAAAGCAGGCGCGTGCGGCCCGACTGATTTCAAATCCATCGAGATGATGAGTTCATACTTGGGCTGCCGACCACGGAGCTGCGCCTGGACCGATCGAATTTCCAGCGGACTGCGCGGAGCCGCAGCGGAGCGAATCCACGATGCGCTGGATGCAACTCCGCCATTCTCGCTGTACTTTTCGACACAAAGACTGCTATCGCCGTCAAACACAAGCCTGCCACCCTCCAAAAGGATGCCGCGTGTGCAAAGCGATTGGATTGCGCTCATATTGTGGCTGACGAAAAGAACGGTCCTGCCTTTGTTTGCGGCCACCTCGTTCATCTTGCCAAGACACTTCTTTTGGAACTGAATATCGCCGACGGCAAGCACCTCGTCCACCAGAAGAATCTCAGGTTCCATATGAGCGGCTACGGCAAAGGCGAGACGGACGTACATGCCGCTGGAGTAGTGTTTGACCGGTGTGTCAATGAACTTGTCCACTTCCGCAAACGCCACTATCTCGTCGAATTTCCTGATGATCTCCGCCCGTTTCATCCCAAGAATGGCGCCATTTAGAAAGATATTTTCGCGACCGGTGAGTTCAGGATGAAACCCTGTCCCAACCTCCAGCAAACTAGCCACACGGCCATGGATTTCAACCTGACCTTTTGTGGGAGCGGTTATCTGGGTCAGAATCTTGAGCAATGTGCTTTTACCGGCACCGTTCCGACCAATAATGCCGACTACCTCGCCTGCCCGTATCTCGAAAGTTACGTCTTTCAGCGCCCACATTTCCGTTTCTGCATCCATGGCCGCCCGACTCGCTGCGGTTGACCTTTTGAATGGAGTGGTAATGACATCTGACAGAACCTCGCGGAGCATCTTCCGCTGATGCCGATGCGCCCCGATGCGGTAAAGCTTGCTGATAGCCGTCACTTTAATTGCTGGTAGTGTCATTTTCTATCTCGAATCAAACTGTTTGCATATTAAGGCTGCGTTCACGTTTCTGCGCTATCAAAATAGTATCCAATGCAACTTCCACAGGGTAACCGAAAAATGAAGCTAATTTATACCAGCGGTACTTCAATATGGAGCTTCGGGAATTGGATTCGCGCCCGCGCCCATAACGACTATGCCAATACTGGGTGGATTCTTCGGATGAGCAAATACACTCCCTGACGTCAAGCGATGCCTCCTCGCAGAGAGCCTTCATGCCATCCGGATAGACTCTCCAACAATCAACGGGAAACTCGTGGAAAGGCCAACTTACAGGCGAAACTGTTATCACATATCCGCCGACAGCTGTCACACGAGCCAGTTCGGAAAACCAACGCCATGGATGTCTGACATGTTCCAAGACTTGAACAGCCAGAACGATATCGTAAGTATTGTCTGCGATGGGATATGAATATTCGCCGGTCGCCACATGTGTCACCCCTTTTCCAGCTTTTAGATCCACTGTGTCCCAGCGAATGTCTGGATGGGGAATCAGAGAACTGTATTCCGACCAGTGAGTCCTTCCGCCGACTTCAAGAACACGCATGTCGGGCTTGAAATAGCCAAGCGCATATTTCGAGAACAAGAGCGTGCTATTGTCGTGCATTAGTCATGTAACCCTTCTGCTTACTTTCGTGCGTCACGTCCGACTCATTCATGCCGCATGCGCAACGCGGATGATCCGAGCAATGCCTCGAACTTGACCGGGCTTTCAATGCTACCACCAGGAATCACTGGCAAGAAATGGCACGTGATTGCGCCATTTCTTGTATAGTGCGTTTCTTCGTCGCGCTGATGCGTCTTAGCCAGTCGTCAAACGCCTGATCCCTGTTGTTGGCGGCCGAGCCAATGGCTTGATCGAGTTTGCCGAACAAATCCTTCAGGCCGACTACATTCCGCCTTGTGCACTTTATGAGAATGCTCACCGGACCTGCGCACAGGGCACGACACTCGATATCTCTACACGACATGACATCTCCTGATGAATCGTACTTGAATGCGAAAAGCCAATCGAGAAAAGCCAGCCACTCTGATGGATGCGAGTAGGCGTCAAAACCATAGACGCTGTGATTCGGTGTGATGTCGCGAACTTCGAGCAGACAAACCCCATTCATCGCTGACTCGCAATACATCGGCAGAGGAAGGTGCTGGTAGAAGCAAAGCGCAGGAATTACGATTTCTTCTGTCTGGTGAGACCCAAAGTAGAAACGAAGATTCTGTTGCGTCACATAATCGGTCATGATCATGGTCTCATCATTGACCGATTCCGATAGAAGTCGTGCTTGTTCATATGCCTCACCTTTTTTCGCATGGTTATCCCGCAAGACTGGAATATTTCGAATGAGCAGAAGTGCGCTCAATGAAGCAAGCACGATGGCCGGCAGAATTTTGGAAACGCGGGAAGGCAGCAGCGCGCAGATATTGCAGAGTGTCATTGTTCCAATCAGGAGGAGGGGAAACATCGTAACGAAGAATAACTCTCGATAGCCTGGCAGCCACCATAGTGAGAATAAGTAGTATATGCAGATCCAGAGAATTAAAAATGAACGTACAGCTCTCCACTCAACATCCGTGACAATGCGAATAATGTTCCAACCCAGTACGAACATGATCATCAACGCGATCGAAAGTCTGATATTCCCCGGCAGCGGGGCTATATTCCAGACTTGGCTATCAACCATGTTTCGGACTCCTTGCGAACTAACGTTCGCCCACGTTCCCCATGTGGGATTTGGATGCAAGACGTAGCGAAAACAGAATCTGACAAATCCAACAAATGTTTGATTCGTTGGACACGACAAATAGGCGATCACGTAGAGGAGAATCACGATCATTCCAGAGGACACGGTAAGCGCGATGTAGTCGCGAAAACGTCGTTCTGGTGACAACGCAAAGTATACCCCCACGGGAAACACAATCAGGACATTCATTTGATGATAGAGGATGGCCAGGGAAAGAAGACCTATCAGGAGGGCAAGCCGGGGACGACTCAGATGGCCGGAGTGGGCGCACACGAGCACTGCGGTCAGAAGCGCAAGGCACCCCAAGGCTGGTACATAGGCCTCAAACCAGGTTGTGAATGTGAGAAATCCTTGAGTCGCGAAGATCAGGACTGAAGCCCAAAGCGCAAGTGGCCTTGTGTGAGTCAGATAGAGGACAATGAGATAGACAGAGACCAACGTGACGATTGCCCAGGCAATGTTATGGATCTGCCCCGTCGTGAGGATATCAAAGTCGGGAAACATTCCCGCTACCACGTAATGCAGCAGATGTGTTGCCGATGCGAAGATTAAGTGCTGAGGATGAAACATTTCCGGGCCGCCTGTTCTGGCACTGACTGCGTAGTTAAGAGAATCACCACTCTGATAGGCTGAACGTGTTACGAACAGGAACAAGCCAAGTGTGACAATCAGCGCAAAAATGCCGATAGCGTTCAGATGGAACCAGCGCCATTTCATGCGTTCATTCCTCCTCGCGCAGACCTCGGTGTCTGATGTGCTCGCATATGATCATATTCTTCGATTTGGTTGTTCTTCATCAACCTTCTCCGCCTACCACTTCGATTCTCTGCGAAACTGGCCTGCTTTCTTGACAAAGGCCAAGTCCACCTGTCCCAAGGCGCCGTCGTATGGCCTTCGCAAATACTCTGTTATGTCGTACAGCTCATATGATCGTTCCGCCATGAAAGCTATGACATCACTGGTGATGGGCATGCGCGACTCAAATTGAAAGAGCGAAGTCTCTATAACAAACACCTCAGTCCTGCCGAACGTTATTTCTGCGCCAGAAAGAGCCTCCAGTTCGAATCCCTGTATGTCGAGCTTCACAAGATCGGGAAGGAAACCGGCGTAAAGACCGGTCAATAGCGAATCAATCGTAACAATCCGCGCTTTGCGCTGTCCGCCCGTTTCCAGTTTCTGCGCATCCGTTTCCGGCAGGAATGAAGAACCGGTCAAATCGTCCCAAATCGTTTGAATCAACTCACCTTCCTTTCGCCCAGCTCCTGCCTTGACATAACAACAGTTCGGCCGCTCAGTGATCAGCTGCGACAGATAAGATTCCATTTCATCCTGCGGTTCGATCATGATTACCGGTGTGCCGGGAAACACCGACAGCGCGAGGCGGGTCCAGTTTCCACGATTTGCGCCGACATCAATTATTCCGCGCGGTAAAAAATCACGTCTTCTTAGTGCGTTCAGAAAAATACTAATATCGCCTATCGGCTGTTTCTCAACAGCAGGCACTGACGAGCGACGGATGCGGCGCACCTCGATTCCCATGCGGCGCAATGAGGACTTGACTATGTTCTTCACAGGGATTGAGATCCCATCGCTGCACGCAATCCATCTTCGAATATTTTCTGAAGAGAATCGGGATTGAACATGCCAACCGCCATTTTCGCCGATTCTGCGCCCAAGCGTCGCTGTTCGCCCACATTGCCGGCCAATTCAGCCAGCGCTTCGACAACGGCCTGCGGCGCACGATCGGTTGCGACCAGAGCGCAGTTGTTCTGTCTTGCCCAGCGAACCGGTGCGGCATATTCAGGCGCCCAGATCACGATCGGCTTCCCCCAGCGACAATATTCCGTGAGCTTCGATGGAAAATAGGCTTCAAGAAACTCGCGGTGTGAAGGCTCGAACGGAGCGATAACTATCAACGCCGAAGCGTTGCCAAGGAATTCGTCCAACGCAGATCCTTTCAGATATCCGGCATACGCCGGCAATCGAAGGAGAGCCTTGTCTGCAAACATGTCTGGTCCGACGAAACTGAAGCTCAAGTTGGACCTGCGCGCCACTTCCCCGCACAAACCCGACAGAACTTCACGATACATGGGGTAAAGGGCTCCCGCGTGTGCTACTCGAAAAATATCGTCGCCAGGAATCGTCCCCGAGCCTGTGTGCACTTCGGCTGATGGAACAGGATAAAGCAACCTCGATTGAGGGATGTTCCCGATTTTCGCCCGCATGCCTTCGCTGACACAAAAGGCAATTCGAGACTGCCTGGCCAGCCGGAGATTATGGCGACGCAGCGCGTTCACGCCTGCCCGCGTTCGTCCACGCAATTCCGGCCACCAATCATGAAAAACAGTGACGAGAGGCAACCCATAAGTTTGCGCCAGCGCCAGCGCACACCATGACTCGCGGCCTTGCGCCGTTGTCATGACAAGGTCATAAGACTTCGATCTCACTTCTTTAATGATTTCGGCCAGAGATGCAGGCGGCCCAAAAAGATCCATCCACGTTTCGGCCCAACCCGACAATCGGGAACGTGTCAGCCGTTCCATCCAGCGCGGATATCGGAGTGTCATGACTTTTGAACACAAGTCAACCTGCACATCCTTCTTGAAGCGCGCACCAACCAGTTCCACATCGCGCATTCTGCCAAAATGTCGATACAGCAACAGTGCTCCTCCTGTCGTATCGGCGGGAAGAACATTTGAAAGAAGCAGGATCCTCATAACGCGATCAAACATCTTTCGGCGTATTCTTGGCGCCCCACGACAATACTTTCTGAACAGCTCGCTGCCTTCCACGCATTTTGGCTTCCATGAATCGTCTGTTTCGCGAAGGCATGGTGAGACGACGTCGTATGGCCCCTGCCCAACCCCGCCAGCAGCTGGGCAAACCAAGCGATGGCAACTTGTTCCGCCTGCCCTGCAGTATCACGGTGGAATAGTGGATTGATTCGGCCAGTTTCAACAAATACTCCTCCGTCAGCCGACCGGGAGGAATAAGGTGAGAAACCTTTAATGCCCTGAACATGCCAATGCCCAATCCCAAGTCGACGGCGGTCAAGGCCAGATCGGTATCGCCACCGGACATCAAATTCGTTCCGGCGCGATCCAAGCCCATGCGGACTGGATCGCGAGTGACACAGTCGGCATAAGCTACGGCTACAGACTTGCGTACGCACATTCCACCGCCGCAAGGAATCTTATTCAAGGGCATATCAAGGTTTGACCAATAGTCGGAGGGGAAATCGCGCAACGCCAGAAGGGGCCAGAACTCCTGTGTCCACGGCTGGGGTTCGGCTTCAAACTTGGGCAGGATAAGGCCGCCCCATGCGCCAAGCATTGGCCAGTTCCTGCCAAACGTGAGAGCTTGTTCCAGATAGTCAGGTGCCAGAACAGTGTCGTCATCAACAAGAACCAAAAGCTCAGAGCGGCTCTCGGATATGCCGCGCAAGCGGGCAGAAGTGAGTCCCAAGGTTTCTTCGCGGATCAAGCGGGCCTGTGGATGCCACTTCAATTCGGGTTTGACGGCAGGCGCACTGGCATTATCCACGAACACTAGTTCCCATCGTCCTAATGCGAGGGTCTGGCCCTGTAGAGAATTCAAGACCATCGCCAAATAATCCGACCGCGGGTTATGCGTACATATAAGGACCGTGATCTCCGTTTGGCTGATTGTCACTTTTCAAAACCTTTTTTCGTGAGCCACACGAGACTGTTCACCTGCCCCTTGAGCTGCCATTGTCCTGTTTGTATCAGCTCCCCGATTACTTTGGATACTCCAATGAAATAAATCGAATCATGGAAGACAAGGATACTTCGATCGGCCATATGCGGCGTCACAGCATCAACGTCGCACCGCACTCCTTCATACGAATGATCGCCATCTATGAACGCAAGCGCAAGGCCGGTTGGAATGTCGCCTTGAACAAGATCGTTGGTTCGCTTTCGAACCGGCACAAGGATTTCACGGACGGGCATGGTGTTTCTTTGAAACTCCGCGAAAGTGTCGCGTGGCCCTTCTGGCATCGTCTCGTTAAGCCACGTGTCAACACAGATCAATCTGGAGTTCCGCTGCGCCAGCCCTGCCGCGATGTGGCATGTGGATGCTCCAAGATACGATCCTATTTCGATGGCAGTGGAATTCATCGGTGTTTCGCAGGCCAGTTGATAGAGCGCCGCCAACTCATCCTCCTTTGTGTGGGTGGGAATCGTGCCAATCCCGTCCAACTGCCAGGCGCGAACCTGGCGTTTGAACGCCAGCCGTCTCCAAGAGGCCAGCCATCTGTCCAGCCTGTATATTATTGCCCTTTCGAGGCTGACGAACAGGGGGAGTTGAGTCTTCAACGTCATTGACTAGTCTGACACGATTTTTAAACTATCGCCTCAGTTTCAGACTGGCCTCCTTGCCGTAGCCGCGCCGGTTATGGCGCGGACCGCGTCTTATCAGACGCGGCTACGTTGCGGCATCCAGTAACTGAGGGGACACTTTCTAAACTATATCGGCAAAAATCACTTCCTGTTTGCGGAAGTAGAACAGGCCGAATATGAATACTATCGCGGTTACTGCGAGGGAAACGCAAAGATTCGACCACTCGAACGGTTTACCGAGCAACGCCGATCGATACCCGTCAACGACACCCGTCATAGGATTCAACTTCAATATCCATTGCCATCTGGGTGGAACGAACTTGACCGGGTAGATCACCGGCGTGACAAACATCCATATCTGCAGCATGAACGGGATCACGTATCGAAAATCGCGATAAGCGACACTGAACGCACTGAGAACTGTCCCGGCGCCCAGCGCGGCAAACATGGTCACAAACACGAGCGGAAAAACCATCAGCAGGTGCAGCGTTGGGGATACGTGATAGTAAAACATGAGGCCAAGCACGACGAGGAAGGAGATGGCAAAATCTACGAGGCATCCGCCCACGGACGCGATTGGAACGATCAGACGGGGAAAATAGACCTTGGTTATCAATCCGCTGCTGCCGACCACACTGCCGCTGCTCTGGCTGAGTGCTTCGGAAAAAAACTGCCACGGAAGCAATCCGGCGTACAGGAAAACCGGATAAGGAAATCCCTCGGAATCAATCTTTGCCAGACGCCCGAATATGACGCTGAACACAATGAGTTTCGTAAATGGCTGCAGTAACGCCCAGATTACGCCGAGCGCGGTCTGTTTATAGCGGACTTTGATGTCGCGCCAGGTCAGGAAGTAAAGCAGTTCGCGATAGGCCCACAACTCACGCCAGTTGACCGCAAACCAGCCGCGAGGCGGCGTGATAATCTTGAGGGGTACACTCTGAGCTGCGGATATATACATTTCCTGCGATGACAAGGTGCCTGACAAAGGTGACTCGGTTGTCATTGTTTAGTCCACACGGAGGTATTCTTCCCGGCCTCATGAACGTCGGTTTTCGGGCCTGTCAATCGCCAGACGTGAAACGCAATTCCCGTTTTCAAACGTTCTATGACCTCGGACACCTCAAACATATGTTCGTCCGCACGGGCATATTTGACCGAGAACTCGCCGATCGGCGTGCCGTCGTGACACAAGCTCATCTTGCCGCACCATTCATCCCAAATCACTGCGCCGCCACCGGCGGCTATCGCATTCCTGCGCGCCCATTTCCAACGCGCCGGCTCTCCCGACGAACCATTGATGTACAACTCCGCGAAATCCACCCCAAGCCCATCGAAGGCATGGTTGCATAGGCTCCACAACTCATCCATGGTCTTCGTCTCCGGAAGTTGATTCAGAGTTCGTTCCACAGCGACGTTGACGAGACTATGTCGCACGCGCCTGTTTCTGTCGGCGACCAATTTGGAGAGCACATCTGCCACACCCACCCCGCTGAATACCCTTATGCAGACAAATGCCGTGACAATGAGCGATCCCATAACAGCCAGGACCACCTCGTTGCGTCCAAAAGTAATGACCAGCGCAGCAATTCCCAACACAACCGAGATCGCATAAAGCGTCAGTACAACCCGCTGTTGACTGTACCCCATTGCGACAAGGACATGGTGGATGTGCTGACGATCCGGGGAACTTATCGGCAAACGCTTGTACCAGCGCCGCAATATGGCCAGCGAGGTGTCCAATATCGGCACGCCAAGCGCAACAACAGGAACAAAAAGCGCAACACCAGCCTCCGCTTTTCTCGTCATGCCCACAAGAGAGAGCGCCGCAACGAGGAACCCCAGAAGCAGACTCCCTGAATCGCCGAGAAAGATTTTAGCCGGCGGAAAGTTGAACAGCAAGAAACCCAGAATCGCGCCGCTGACGGCCGACGTCAATAGCATTCCAAGCACGTTGCTGAACTGAAGGCTTACGAGGAAAAGAGTGAGATTGACAAAAAGACAAGTACCTGCCGCCAACCCATCGAGCCCGTCGAGCAAGTTCACGGCATTCATGCACCCAACAAACCAAAAAACGGTAATGGGTAGCGACCACATGCCAAAATCGAGAGGTGGACCAAAAGGATTGCTGATGGTCCTGATCGTGAACCCGAAGGCAAAAGCAGAGGCAGCGATAACGATCTGCCAGAGCAGTTTCCAGCGGGCACGCAAATTGAAGATATCGTCCACCGCTCCAACAGCCAGCGCCATCCCTCCACATGCAAACAAGCCTAAAAGCTTCTGGTTATGCCCTTGCAGAATGCGAGAGACAAGGCTCACTTCCGGAAACATCAGTAGCCCTATAAAAGGGCAACATACGGCGATTCCCACGGCAACGCCGCCCAATCTAGGCGTGGCATGCTTGTGTATCTTGCGATATCCGTCAGGAGCATCCACCGCCCCTATTTTCCACGCCACGATCATGACAAGTCGTGTTGCCACAACGGCAACCGCAAAGGCGACAAGAAATGCTATGAGGATGGTAGTCATTTAGGAAACATGAAGCTCACAAAGACGCGCATTTTCTCTCTTCCATGAGTGCGTTCCATCAGTCAACAACAGAAGTCGGTGAATAGTATTTCTTATAGCTCTTATAAGAATAATGGTGATCATAGTTGCTGAGAAGAGGATTGCTGCGAAGATCCACATCGTTCACGATAGCGCCGATGAGATTAGCGTCTATCTCGCGGAACTGGTGCACCGCGTAGCGCGTCGCCCGTTTCTTCGATACGTCGGGACGACAGACCATGACAAGACCGCCAGCAAGGCCAGCCAGCACGGCGGCATCGCTTACGATGCCAAAAGGCGGGGTATCCACTATTACCATGTCGTAGTTCTGGGTTATCCAAATGATGAAATCGCGAACAAATATGTCGCTGACTATGTCAACAGGCCGGAGCTTGTTGTTAGGACGGCTCGCGATTATATCCAAGTTATCGCAATTGGCGGCAGCAAATGGCAAAAGAGAGAAATTGGTATCGTCTCTCGACCAAAGCACATCGATGAGACCGGGCTTGTCGCGCGGCATCTTAAAGATGCTGCCTATCCTTGGTTTGCGAAGATCCATATCCACCAGAAGGGTTCGTCTGCCTGACTTGGCAAATGCAATTGCAAGGTTGCAGGCAGTGATGGTTTTTCCTTCCTCGGGCGACGTGCTGCTTACAACGAGAACGGAACTGGCGCCGGATTTTTTCAGCTCGGAGTCGATAATACCGCGAACACCTGCGAACGCTTCAACAATCTGACCATGCTTATCCCCCAATGACGCGGTGGCAAGTTCGTCGCGTTTTGACACGTCTGCGTGGGGAATTAATCCAAGTACTCTCAATCCAATCCCGAATTCCACGTCGGCCGCATTTGTAATTCGATCTTCCAGCCTGTCAGTGAGCAACGCAAGAGCCATACCGCCAGTAAGCCCGAGTGCGAAGGCGATGAAAAACAGCCTATGAGGGTTGGGCTTGCTCGGAACACTTGGCGGCGAGGCGCGCTCCACTATTTTTATGGTCGTTGTATTCTCATCGGCGGAAAGGCGCGCCTCCTCAATCCTGTTCAGAACGCCCTTGTAAGACACATCACGCGCATCCCGCTCAGTTTCAAGCGAAGTCAAGTGCCCACGGCTTTCAAGAATCTTCTGTTCCAATTCATCACCCTCTTTGATCATTTCCGCCATCCGCGCCTTGGTGCTTGCCTCCTGCTTCTTATACATATCAAGGTTGGACGCAGCCGTTTCCTTGGAGATGCGCAATCCATCAAGCACCCTGTCTTTCAGGAGCGCGATGGTCTTTTCTTTTTCGATTACCTCGGGATGCTTCGGCTTGTATCTGATAAGAAGGGTGTTGCGTTCCGCTATTGCGGCATTCAGGCTATCTACAGCAGTTTTGATCTCGTCCGCGTGTGGCGCGGAAGCCGGCAGCTTCCCGGCGTTTTCACACTTTATTTCGAGATCTGCGAGAGTCTGCACCATATTCTCGGACATCTGTTTTTCGTTTTCCATATCCCCCAGCGATGTGCGGAGTGACGTCAGCGAGTCTTCGACGTATTTCTTCTTGTTCTCAAGAATATCCATCTTATTCTCTTTCCGGAATGCGACAATAGCCTGTTCCGCGTCTTCCCGCTTTTTACTCCGTAACTCGGCCTCGGCTTGAAGCCACGCAACCGCGCTGTCCGACTCTCTGCGGTTTTCTTCCGTTGCATATAGCTCAGTCGCTTCAGCAAGAACATTTACGACCGATGCGACCAACTCGGGATTGGAGCCCTCGTAACTGATCTGAACGAGACTCGATTTTGCAACCAGACTGAATGCCGCCCCGGAAAGCATGCCCGCAATTTGATCGTCTCGCAAGTTCAGCGAAGGATTGGCCTTCTTGAACAGTGGCACCACAAAAGTTCTGAACGAAGGGGTGTTAAGTTTCTTGAGACGTGTAGTGAACACATCCTCGGCCGGCGCATATGCCGAGTCCTCTATAACGGCCCCCTGCTGATTCATGTAATGTGGACGCCGCTGACTCATCTCTATCAGGCTTGTGGCTCTGTAAGTCTTCTGGGTGCTCCACAGATAGACTCCAGCCACCAGGAAGGCGAAGCACATGGCTGCAAGCACGGTTTTCCATTTGCGCCGAATGACGCGCAGCAGCCGGCGCGGATGCAAGGACCCAAGAATACCGTCATCGGAGGGTGACTCTCCGTAGGAAGATCCTCCGCCATATCCATAATGTGAATACGGAGAAGCGTGGGGAGAAGGATAGGCCCCGACTGGCACGGATGGAGCCGTCGGTTGTGACGATATTTCCTGTTCTGACTGTCCGTTAATCATTGCTTCCAGTTTTTAACAGCTTGCTTGTCAGGATCTACTGATGCAAGAACCTCTGTATACTTCCTTTGCCGATCTCGCACGGCAAGTTCACACAGCCTGCCGACCAGCGTCAGCATTGCGAGCCACGCATAAATAATCGCGGGGCATCTGAACGGCAAATCAATCAGACTTTGAAGCAGAACGATAAAGACGCCTGCTGCCGCAAAAAGAAGCGCCGGCCGTCTTGAGACTCTGCCCCTGAACAGCGGCCTCGCCAGAACGAAAATTATCAACACCATCAACCCGATACCGACAAGACCGAATTCAAGAAGGAATTGTACCGGATCGTTATGCACGTTGGCAAGTCCGGCTGTCTTTTCGATGGCCCGTCCAGGAAGATGTGACGCAGCTAGATATCGGAACCCAGCCCCTCCCACGCCGAACCACGGGGAATCCTTCCATGCCTCAAGCGCGGCCGTAATCACCATGATACGTGACGCGCCGGCGCTATCGGGAAGTATTGTGATGCTTGGGATCAATTTCGACATTTTTTCGACGAGCTTCTCTTTGCCAAAGGCGATTGCGGCAAAACATGCCAGAAACAGAGCGCCGCCGATTGACACGACAAGGTTCAACCTCGCGGCAGGATTGACAACATGCCACCACTTTCGAATCGCATAGACACACATCGCAACGGTGACTGTCCATGAAAAGACCGTGGCCGCGCGGCTGAACGATAGAGTAGCCGCCGCCAGATCAAGGATTGAACACGCCAGCCACAGCAGTATGGCTCCATTGAGTACCGGTTTATCACGGGCGAATGTTTCCCGCAACAGGAGTCCCCCGGACAAACAAAGCATGAGAGTGAAATACGCCCCTGCATGATTCGGATAGCCAAAACTCGCAAAATGAATGTATTTCGCTGGAATCATCCAGTAGATGTCGGTCGTACCGGAGGCAAGTTGAACAATCCCGAACAAGGCTAACAACGCGGAATTGAGCGCCATCATCCGCCACAGGGAATAGAACATATCATAGTCCATCCATGGCGAGCGTAGAATCAACACAAGAGCCCACGCCGGCAGAAACCATGTGATCATTTCCATGGCTTCACTCTCCGTAAAAGCCGACGGCAGGAACGGAATTCCCGGCTGGGAATAGAGCCATCTGTTCTGAGTCTGGTCCAAAACCAGAGGTCTTCCAGCGTTGAACCATTGAACCGCAAGTAACGTCATGAATGCAAGCCCCAGATAGAACACCGGATCGCGGATGAGACATTTAAAGGTGGCACGAAACGCGGCAGCAGCATTTTGCATACCGGCCAGATAGGGCGGGACAAAAACAAGCGCCGCCAGCATGACCACTCCCATCAGCAAAATTGGAGGTTGAATGGATCTATGCGTGCCACCCCATACCCATGAAGAATAGACCATGAGAATGAGCGAGAAGGTTGCAAGCCATAATCCTGCCGCACGACCCGTTTTTGTTGCGGCCCCACCAGGCAAAGAAACAGCCGTTGCTCGTTTTTCGTCAGACACTTGAAGGAATCGCTATTGACCGGCGTAATTTGTTGCCACAGGAGGTCGCGGGGGTGGAGATGGTTGTGGAGGCATTGGCGTTGGAACCGGCGATGGAGCAGATGCGGTCACCGAATGACCGGCGTGTTCTGTTAATGGAGGAGCCAGAGGCATTGCCGTAGGCTGGCTGCCCACCGCAGTTGTCGTATGCGAAACAGCGACTCCAAGCGTGAGAACCACACCGACAGGCAAAACCGTTTCAGGATGGGTTCCTGCATTTCTGAGCAGCTGCGCATTCTCGCGGGCTACATTAGTCACGAAAGCATCCGTCACAACCGCAGCCTGATTCCCCATGACGATGGCCGCAGCTGCAACTATTGTCGGCAGGACATCCATGGATGCTTTCTGCGCCAGTAATTGAGCAAGATCCACTGCGCGATCAGGCATGGTCTCGAACACGATCGCAACAAGTTGGGCTATTCTTGTCTTTTGCTGTACCTCAGGTAATTTTAGCTGAACAACGCCGTCTATTGCTGCCAGCAAAACGCCAACGGCATTCTCCGGCGTTGCTCCGTTAAGAAGACGCGCAATCTCAGATGGATTCTTAACTGCGGCAACGATCTGATCCGGTGTAGGCTCCATAAATGCAGCACCGGCTTCCAGATCGAACATCCCAAGCAACACACATGCAAGAACCATTGATTTCATTTTCTATTATCCTTTCCCGGTTTAGTAACGTGCGGAGATTCCCAACCCTATGCGAAGCTGATCGTAATTGAAATCTGGGACGGTTGATGTCGCCTTCTCCAGTCCGGCTTCTATGAAGATTGACAGGAATTCCGTCGGCTGCCTGTAGTCGGCGCGGATAAGACCGGCAATTCTATTATCAACACGATTATACTGGATATTGTCTTCTATCACGGGGTCCAGATATTTATCCTCACGATAGGAGCCCGTCAACGCCATCGTAATCGAATCGGAGACCTGATACACGGCGTTGGCGGTTGCTACAGCTATCTGGTTAAGGGTATTTACATATTGTTGTGCGGACTCTATTCCTGTGAGTCCTGACGCCTCGAGGGTAATCTTGTCGGTGGCAATCCACGTTGCAGCCAGATTCAGAGTCAGGACCTGTTCGTCGGACTGCCTGGGCCCAGTGTATATACTTCCCTGAAAGTCACTGACGCTTTGATTGTATGACACCGTGGCGTCCCTGCTGTATCTTTCCACTCCTGCACTTGCTTTGAGTGTCATCTTGTCAGTGCTTTTCGTATCCACACCTCCCTGTATTGCGACAAAAGTCGAATCTTTGGCAAAGCTGGCGTTGTCTTCCATGCCATACTGGCCGGCAAGCATGATTGAGCTCTTATCTGTGACCCGATACGAGATTCCGCCCTGTGCGACGAGCGACTCCACATTAAAGAGCCTATTGGAATCGTAATTCTGAGCACCATAGTTGAAACCCAGACTGACATCGGTCTTGTCTGTGAGTTGCCTCCCGAGATTGACGCCGACATCTTCAAGCGTTCGTCTAACGCGAATGCTTTCATCGTAGGCAAGCGATAGATTCTGACTCTCCGGGTTCAACGTATCGCCATAATAAGTTGAGCGGTCATAGTCATTAATCTGCCTGTAGCTCTCAGAAATACTTACACTTGCCACGTCTCTGCTGCCGGTCATGAATGTCATTTGTTCACCGGCGTTTTCAAATCCCATGCTCCCGTACCTGGTGTAGCGGCGCGACAATGCGAAGGCTCGCCCATCAAGCGTGAAGTAACCCGGTTCATAGTGCAACTGCAGGCCAGCCTCCAATTCAGTGAAGACATCTGTTTCTTTGTTTGTCGGAGAGAGCAGCACATTCGAGTCATGTTCAGCGGAGAATTCGGCGAATGGACTCAACACAGCGTCTCCGATATGAACACCCTCACCAGGGAACCCGAAGCCGAGTATCGGCACACTCACGACAAGCGCAATGACCATGCCCCAGCGAATCGTGAGCCGCGTTGTTTTATCTCGATTGCGCAATTTTCCGTATGAACTCCATTCCGACTCAGAAAACCTTCTGTGGAACAAAAACAACATCGCCTGTCTGAAGTACTTTGTCCTCATCCAAATGGCCACTCTTGCCAGCCGCCTCAAGATCGACATCGAAGGTCTCCGTTGTCCCATCCGCTTTACGCCGACTTACACGTATGGCCGAGTCTTTGGCACTCGTACTGAAGCCGCCTGCTTGTTGTATGGCGCCGCTCAGCGTGAGATCGCGCGTGGGCGGAATGGCTATTTTCCCAGGCCGGACAACTCTCCCCATAACAGTCACGTAACCCCATGGTGACCCGCCCCCCTCCTCAGGTTCCTTTACGAAGTCCACGACGACCTGCGGCTGGTTATAATACTCGGCATAGAGAGTGTTTAAGCGCGACGTAAGTTCATCCAGCGTCAATCCCGAAACATGCACGGCTCCGAGCAAGCGCAGCGAGATATCGCCGTTATCCGAAATTCGCTTGGCAGATTCCTCGAACTCCTTATTTCCGGATGCCATAACCGTAATACTTATAACAAAGCCAGGCCTGACTACAACAACTGGTGAACCAGGATGAGATTCCTTCGCGATGGGCTGAACCTGTGCGGCGGCCTGCTGCGACACCCGTGCTGACTGTGCTGGGGGAAAAGGCATCGTGTCGCACCCAAGGAATGATGCTGCAATCAGAAAGACCGAACAAATAATTCTTAGTGATATTACGAGTCGTCTTCCAGAAAAGCCGAATATGTTTAGTCGCGTCATTTAACGTGTCACCTCAGACTCCGTCCCCGTCACTTATCACCGCAAAGTGTAAGATCTCAGTATAAATAAACTTATTATGTACAAACTTGTTACTCGCTCTCCTGTCCAACGAAATATGCAAGTCCCAGTACATATAAAGTCTTATGAACAAGCAATATAAACCAACTTTGCAAACTCAATTGGAACAATGCAACTAGTGTGCCAGATTCGCTCTTACAACATGTTTGCCTCAAAATAAGACTGCCACACTTGCACCATTTCGATATACGGATACAAGAAGTAGCAGAGGTTGACTCGCCAAGCAAGCCCAATTCAATGTTAACTGGCCTTGATTTTATCCGCACATTTAGCTGAAGACAAAAGACTTACGATGTGAATTTATGATCTCTTGTGGAGCCTTGGCGAAATATCAACTTGGCTATTATTCCAAGAACACTGTCTCCAACAGGATACACTCATACTGATCCGTCCTGAGACAGGCATTTCAAGTATCTTTATGTGTAACAAAAGACGCGGAACCTGCAAGAAAGAGGCTCATTTGAAACTTTGGCGACATCAAATGCTTTCTTGCATTTTCGATCGCTCTCGGGCTGAATGACAACACGGACAAAATGATGGGCCAATGACAAGACAATCCCATATTGCCAACTCCTTGAATGCCGGACCTATTAGTTCGGTGGAGTTCGCTGGATTATGCCTGAGCATTCTGAAGCTTGGGGGCTCTATTCGATTCAAAGCGCGCGGCTTCAGCATGAAACCCTCCATCAGGGATGGCGATATTATCACAGTTGTCCCCATTCCGGCGACGCGACTCAGACGAGGCGATATTGCGCTTTACTCTGGAGAAGGCGGGGCGCTCCGCGCTCATAGGGTCATATCCATAACTGGACGAGGAAGTAACAAGATGTTCAAAATACGAGGAGATTCCTTTACTGGATCACTGGAGGACGTGGCCTCACATCAAGTACTGGGACTGGTTACGCAGACTACTCGGGATGGAAGATCGAACAACACCTGCCGTGCTTTACCAAGATATCGCGCACTTGTCAGATTGCAATGCCGACAGGCCCTTCATCGTGTGGCACCAGTCGCATCAAGAAGAGCGTGGAATGCGCTACGTAAACTGGGGCGCATCATTTTAGAAGCCGAATGATAATCATATTTCGCCACGCTTCATTTCCACTGCAATCGTCTCGCGGACCGTTTTGAGGACAGCGCCATCAGGCTTGAACTGAAGCTCATAACAAGGCATTGTAGAAACAAGCTCCTCGCACAACTGAAGAATGTCCGTCATTACCAGCGAATCGAACCAAGGCACGGATACCAGAGGCAACAATCGTTCCAATGCTTCGGTCACCGTGATCCTCTTCATCGCATTGGTTTGCCCGTGAGAGATAAAGGCAATACCGCGGAGGGATGCGTTTGCATTTCGACATCGCGCGGCAGTACCCAACCATGGAGTGCCGAACGCCTTGAAAGACGAATCGATCTTTCTTACCACAATTCTGTCGTCGCAAAGTATCCTGACATCGGCATCGAATTCCATCGCAGTGGCGAGCGTGCTTTTCCCTGCACCGGAACGACCCGGGAATATGAATCCATTCCCATCAACGATGGCTCCCGCACAATGAAGAATCGCTCCTTCCCGTTCGGCCAGCAGATACATCATTAAGACCAGATCCAGAGGGTAGCTGACAGGGTTGCGAACCACAATTCGATCAGCGCTCCTGACAATCAACGCCTCCCCACAGAAGAGCGTGATCTCCGGGGAACCACGCACAAAACGCGCAGCCCAAAATGGCGATTCATGCATGGAATTAGTGTGAACAATCAGACGCTCTTCTTCCCGTGCTAACATGGACCAAGTCTCGCCACAATCGAAGACTTTTTCGAAGCCTGATGGAATGGGCCTGTTTCCCAACTCAAATACGATCCTTATGTTGATCGCATAAGGGTCAATGGTCAGGTGATTCAGAAAGGGTTGATATTCGGTGTCGGGAAATTCAAAGTCAATGCGATCGCCACACCACAAATCAAGATTGACTCCCCCAATCCCTATGCCGGCAACTCGCTCCATCAGGGCAACCTATGAACTGCCAGCCAATGCGCACTGCGGGCTGCTTGCGCAGGGAGGCGTGCCCCTGACAGCCGATCCGCCGCTATGCAACTTGCAGCCAACCGCCAGTACTTCCTGTGTTGCCAACTCAACCACTCGAAGCACAGGTTTCTTGTAGGGTTGTTTGCAGCAATGTTCCTGTTTGGATTTAGGCTCCATCATCGCCTCCGTATCTATTTTCTGGCCAGAATATCAAATCTCTCGTGCCCCAACTTGCACAGATACTCCGATGGCACGCTCTCCGATCCGGATTCGAGCTCAAAGAAGCCCGGGCAATACCCGCACAGCGATTTCTTGTCGCATGCTCTGCATAGGTAATCCCGATCCACCTTCTTTTTCATCATGCACGAAATCATTTCGCGCCATCGTTCGGAAAAATTGCTCTGCTTTAAGTCATATCGCACATTTCTAACCATTACACAAGGTTGAAGTTGACCGTCAGAATCGAGATGAAAAGCTGTGGTTCCAGCGCCGCACCAGTACATATCGTCTGACTCTGAGAATTCAACCATCCGATCAAAGAATTCCCGCCAGTCTTTCGCCTTCTCGTGATCGGCGAGTTCCACACTTGCGGCTTCTTCTGGCGGAACCCTGAGCGTCAGCGGATATTTATCGCCATTCAACCTGGGAAAAATGCAGGCATCGAATCTGAATTTATCGCCGAAATCCAACGCCATCTTCTCCATGGCTCCCAGTTCATGCTTGTTTGTAGTCAACAGCATGGTTTTGATCCGCAATTCAACTCCGGCATCAGCCAACATTCGTATTCCAGTCATACAGCGCTGAAATGAGCCCCTAATGCCGGTGACTCGTTCGTACGTTGTTTCAGTCGCTCCATACAGAGTTATTTCCACCCCGTGCGGTGGCAGATCCACGAACAGGCTCACGTGCTCCGGAGTCAAAAGCGTGCCATTGGTGAATACTGTGACAAACATCCCTTTCATCTTGGCATGGCGATAAATAGAGCCGAAATCAGGTCTTATCAGCGGCTCACCGCCTGTCAATAAAAGGAACAGGCATCCGGCATCAGCGCATTCGTCCAGCAATCGAACTGACTCCAGTGTTGTCAGTTCGCCCTGTCCTGCCACGTCGTTGCAATCGTCCCGCGTATAGCAATGTTCACAGCGCAGATTGCACCGGCGTGTTAGCGCAAAACTTCCTTGAAGCGGAATGCGTTGCGCGTCCACCAGCTTGTTGAAACTCCGCAAATAATCAGCACTGCTAAAATCGCCCTGCCCAGGACATTCCATCTCAGCTTGCCTCCGAGATCAGATCTTTCCGCGCCAGTTCAGCGATGAACTCATCGAGGTCTTTCGCCGCATCATCGGGATTTACATCAAAATGTTCAGCAATTTCATCTCGAAGCGTGGCGATGCTTTTTACGCCATCCAGATTGTTCCAAATGAATTCTCCCACGCCCTCCAGCACAAACAGCCTCTGTAAATCAGCCAGCTTCCCTCTAATGGGAATCAGCAGTGTTTCACCCGCAATTCGTCGAAATACAACATGGTCTCTTCTTTTATGTATCATTGGCTTCAACCTCATATCCTTATATCCTTCCGGGCCTGACGACGGACCCCACTTTCTACTGCTCGTTGACACGAAGGCGCATGTAGCCGGGGGAAATGTTGGTTCCAGGCGGCCGCGCTTTTATCGTGACGGTTTCGGTCTCTCCGTTTCCGTCATCCGTGATGCCCACAACAACCGAATAGCCGACGCTATTGTACCAATCGAAAAGATTGCTAGACACGTCCAACACATAATTAACGTCGCTTGCCGATTTGCGCTGTTTGTAAGTCAACTCCACCTGGTAGTTGGTATCTCCGTGAGAAGCCGCTATTCCCAATGCCGCAGGCCAGCTCCCTGTGAGAGGATTACCTCCAAATGCGTATTCTATAAAATTAGGCATGCCGTTCCCCGACGGATTCGCGGCTGCTCCGCTGATAGCCGGATCAGCAGCCTGCTCAGCAGTGAACACCGTCCACTTCCACTCGTCGTATGACCATCCGGACACCGTTCCATTGGTCCCGCTTGTCACGGATTTGCCCTGGTACGTTCCTTTCAAGCCTGAAACCATAAGGCCGGGATCGCCCAATAGATTGTATATGTTCAGCATGTACGGCATGCGCCCGCTGTCGCCATAAATCCTCGATGCTTTCAACAGCCCGTCGCCAAGTATCCCTTCCTTGCCGTTGAATACCGTACTGTAGAACCCTTCGCACAGCGTTTGCGCCGGATCGTTCAACGACCATCCCGTCGGCGCCCATACCGCTATCGCACCGCCATTCGCGCTCAGCAGCATCGTCTCCCCAAGCCCGTCATATCCCGGAACCTCAAATCCGCCCAAAACACAGCTCATCGCCGTAAGCACCGGCAAACTCTCCTCGTTCGTCAACGACCCAACGTCGCTCGTCGTCAGCAGGCTTTCCTGTGAAAGCTGATCTATCCCCGAATGCCCGAAGTAATTCATGAACAATGCCCCGCCGTTGAGGTTTTGCAGCAGATTGCTTCGCGCCTGATCAAGCCCGCCCGACTGCAGATACACCTTCTCCTGTGCATACCCGCCAGGTATCAAACGTCCAACCCGTTCGCTTGATGCCTCAAAATCACCCCCCGCATCCGGTATGTCTGCCGTCAGTAAAAACTGCTGCTGCCAGTTCCCCACCCCTGCCGCCTCATATGCCTCGATCTTGTCCACCATCCCCTGCAATTCGTCGTCCGTCAGAGCAGGCAACCGCCCAATCGCCAGCTCCGGCACCCCATCGTCATTAAGATCACCAAACCAACCGTCCGAAGCGAACAACCCACCGGGCGTACCCATCATGATCGTCGGCACAATGCTGTCGCCATATCCCATGATGTTCCTGTAGTCGTATGTCCCTGAGCCAGCCAATACCACGTATCTCGGCCCAGTCTGCCATTTGAACGTCGCATATGTCAGAAATGCCCGGATCGCTTCCGGATTAACCATCCCGTCATTGAAATCGTCATATATATCGTCCAGCATCACCACCATCGTCGTCAGCCCCTTGCTTCCTCGATAGTCAGCCAGCGCCTGCGCCGCAGGCGCCAGAGCCGGGACCGTGATCACAACATACTGCGCCTGGTTCGTTACCGATTTCAAATCAGCCGGACTGTCCGCCGCCAACGACAGCGGCGTATTCCCAGCCGCGTATGCCAGATATGGAACTGCCTGCCCGGCAGGAACGAAGCTGACTTGATACCCACCCTCAGCTGCTCCATTAGTTGTCCCTGTCACCAGCACCGGACTCAATGGATTGCTCACGTCCAGCACTTGAATCTGCGCATTCGTGAAGCCATTGACCGTCACAACCGCATTACTGCCACCGCGCAGGAGCAATTGATCGTTCACAGCCTCGTACCGGCGATTCCAGGTGGCATCGAATGAGTGAAGATAAATTATGCTGTATGGCGCACTGCTATCCAGCTCATCCGTTATCTCAACAGTATTGTCTCCATTCACCAGCAGGCTTTGATCGAATACACATGTGACGTTTGTTGCCGTAATCCCGTCCCATCTCACCTCGCCCACCTGCGTGCCATTGAGATTAACAACAGCATGGTGCTCGTTGGTAACCCCGGTGCTCGTGGCCCCAAACAAAGCAACATTCAAGCTCGCCGTCCCGGCAACAGCCGCAACCCCGTCCAGATGTATCGTGTACGAGTTACCTGGCTGCCCGCCTATCAGGTAATCCCAGAACCAGTAGTTGGCGCTGGCATTCGTAAAGAAGCCCGGCGCGCAGTACACGTCCTGCTCTATATGTTTCGTATCCACGAACGTCCCGGAATTGGATGGCTGCGCCGGCGTACCAACGTTCTCCGTTGTCATTTGCAAGCCCTGCTGCCAGTTGAGCATGTACACGTTCTGCGTGCTGTAGAGACTATCCAATGCCTGACCATAGAAGTATATGCCCTGCCATCCTGAAGCGGGCAGATATGCCACCGCATCCCCGCCGTGCGTCAGCGAAACGCCGCCTCCCTCGATGGCAAGCTGAACCGCGGTATTGGATGTGCCCACCGCTGCGGCCATATCAGGTGCGCCAAGGTAGTACACGCCATCCGCGACAAGCTTGATCTTGATGTTGCTCAAGCCCGAACCGCCGCCCAGGCCTTTTGCTGCAACCTTCGCGGTGTGCCCCTTGCTTGACGAGGCTTTCTTCAGGTTCTGTCTCGCCTCGTTCGATGTCGATTTCCGTGCCGCACTGCTAAAACCCTGCGCCACGGATTTGTGCGACATCAGGCTTCTGATCAAACCGGCTTTCTCGGTGACGACTGTGCAGTCGCCGCATATGTTCCGTCCGCCGCGCGCCTCCATCTCCATAAGCCGGTACGTGTATCTCTTGCCAGGCTCGTACGTCGTATCGCCATAGCTGTATATTCCGCCTTGTGGTGAGCCCACTACCGCCGGCAGGAGTGCCTTGTTGAGCTGCGTAAATCCACTCT
>CAZASC010000044.1:12712-25801 GCA_964487695.1 uncultured Victivallales bacterium | reverse complement strand
CAGCGGGCAGATTCATATCGACAACGGATATCCCGATTCGGAGGACTGCGAGAGTAATATGATCTCGAGCTATCAGCAGCAATCTAGTGGTAACGACAAGACCCTTATGGACGTTCGCATACAGATGCTCATCGAGAAGTTGAACGCTTCTGAGCTGCCATCACCCGGAACCAGCGCACTATGTTTCGCAAGATTTGAAGAAACCGGCATTTTACGTTTGGGGCATTATTTTTTCGATGCCTTTGAATCTATGACGCGTCTGCCGAATAAGTGGCTGCCACAGCGCACACCGTAGCTGCGAACAGGCCTATCTGGTTAATTGTGTTGTTTCACCAAAATGGAGGAACGTTCTAATGAACGCAGCATCTCAATGGAAAGTCTCTTATGAGAACCTTGATGTAAAATCAGCTCACCGGTCATTTTTCAGGCTGTTCTCAATCGTATGCGCCTCGTCAAAGACACAGGCTGTCGAACTTGTAAAGCGCATGTTTTCTCCGCCGATTTACGGGAACTTCAAAGTTAGTAAAATACAATTCTAATCTCTGAAAACATTGAAGACGCCTTCAGTATAGTTTCACCACGTAGCCCTGTCCGTTTCCCGTATGGAAATTGGCTGTTCTTTCTTTTTAAAAGTGTAATGCGTCACATTCTATGGGAGAGACCCGGCATTTCCTGCCGTTGAAGGCGAATCATTTGCGAGGAAGCGAAACCTTTATTGGAGCGATTTCTTATGAAGGAACATACGCCAAGCCTTGTGATGCTGATAGTTTCTGTAGCGATAGGTCTCGCATTTAATCTGTCGCTGTTAGCGTGCAACGACATTCATGATGATTGCTTTCTACACAAGTGCGACTGGCTTTCTGGTCAAATCATCATATACATTGTCACAATTTTCACTGGCTATATTGCATACTTTTCGATCTATGTGATCTATACCTTGTTTGTACGTACTTTCGTTCTGACAAGGACATCCTTCCCGACCAATACGAAGCGCCCATTACTAATCTTGAAAAGGAATTCAACCGGGAGGGGCATATGAGCGACAAGGCTGTGATCATGTTTGTTGACGATGAAGAATTGATCGCAGGATGTGCCGCGAAACTATTCCGGAGATTGGGATACCAAGTGCAGGTATTTACGAACAGTCGTATGGCTCTTGAAGCCTTTCATGAGTCCCCTTTCCTGTATGATGTCCTGATAACAGACCAGATAATGCCTGGACTAACGGGAATTGCCCTTAGCGAACAAATACTGCTCATTCGCCCTGATCTGCCTGTCATTCTTTGTAGCGGCTTGGATAGTGATGAGGTCACTTCACGCGCCGTAGAGATCGGAATCCGGCGAGTCATAATGAAACCTTATGACATGAATGCCATGGCTCATTCGATTCGTGAATATCTTCCTGCTCGGCTCCCGACACCAGTCTCTGCTTCCGCTTCATGTATAAAGCTGAGACCCGAAACCAGTGTATTAACTTGGCAGTGACGAACAAGAAATGACCTGCAAACTGAAACAGACAATTAGCACAACGCCAATATCCCGCTAACTCGCGCAAGACATACTTTACGCAATCATGTTGGAACTTAATCCGCAAGAAGCGGGGAAAGGACAGCTATGAACCTATCGGAATGCTGGACAGAACTTGAATCCGTGCCTGCAAATTTGGAAATGCACAAGGTTTTCGACGTCTTCGCCCGTAATCGTGGAGCGCCGTTTCTTGTCATAGTTGATCTTCTTGGCAAGCCGGTGGGCGTAGTGCGGGAACATGACCTGAAAGAATATGCGTACGGACGGTTCGGTCGCGAACTCGTCAAGCGTCAACCGCTCGATGATTTCGTTCGTCCATCGCTCGTCCTCCCACACACAGTCAGCCGCGAGGATCTTCTGACTGCCGTCGCCTCAAACCAGAACCCTGACGGCCTCGTGCTGACCAAGGATGGCATATACCTTGCGGTGTTGTTGAATAATGTGGTGCTCCGATTATTCGATGCTAATCGCGCGGAAACGCAAGTACGCCTGGTACAGGCGCAGAAAATGGAGGCCATAGGCACCATGGCGGGCGGTATTGCCCACGATCTCAACAACATCCTGACGCCGATCATCGGATACGCCAGACTGATGCGTGAAATGCTGGGTGGTGGCGAACTCATAGACACCGAGATGGTAGAGCAAATTCTGGTCAGCGGCATTCGGGCACAGGAAACGGTTGGACGGATTCTCGCGTTCAGCCGCCATCAGAAAACGGAACAGCGCATAGTGGCTCTTTCTGACGTGCTCAAGGAGGTCCTCCGATTGATCGGCGGAAGCTTGCCCACAACGATAGAGACGGAATTGTGCCTTGAAACCGCCGCCGATGCCGTCTTCGCCAACCCAACGGAACTGCATCAGGTTATCATGAATCTTTGCACCAACGCCTATCACGCTATGCGCGAGAAGGGCGGTCACTTGCGGCTTTCCATATCGGATCACGATGGGCCATTGCTCGGCTGGTCGGTTCATCAGGGACCGTTGTCTGATTCAATGGTGCGCCTGACTGTCAAGGACACTGGCGGCGGCATACCCGCCGAGATCCTGCCGAAGATATTTGACCCGTTCTTCACTACCAAGAAACAGGGTGAGGGAACGGGGTTGGGACTTGCAATAGTTCACGGCGTAGTCACGCGTTGCGGCGGAGCGGTGTCCGTTGAAAGCGCAGTTGGACAGGGAACAGCGTTCCATGTCTACTTGCCGCGTCATAACGAGTCGGCGGCCGCACCAGGTGGCCGCCGGGGCCAGACCGAACCCCTAACTGGCACGAGCGTCATGACCGCTGCCGCACAACGTAGGGTGCGGGTACTTTACGTTGATGACGAGTTCCAATTGTCGCGCCTGGCTCAGCGATATCTCACGCGTCTGGGACTGGCTGTAGAGACTGAAAACGACAGCACCAAAGCCATGACCACATTGATGAGTCGGATACAGGATTTCGATGTGCTGGTGACAGATCAGACCATGCCTTCAATCTCCGGTTTCGATTTGGCAAGGAGGACGCTCGAGCTTCACCCGCAGTTTCCAATCATTCTATGTACCGGGTACAGTGAAACCGTCTCGCCGGAAATGGCGAAAGCTGCCGGCATACGCGGGTATCTGCACAAGCCGACTGATTATGCAAAAATGGCGGAACTCATTCGATCTTGCCATTCCAGCGTTTCTTGATCGCTGAATGAACTTGCGCAAGGTCGATCTGTGGGTATTTCATGTGAGTTGCGATGTCCATTCTTTACCTTTTAACGCAAAGAGTCGCAGAATCGTTGAAAGTCTCGGGCGATAACTCTCTTTCGAGCACATTCATCTTACCAGAACTTCATTCAACGTCTCCAAAGGCGTCTCAGCCTTATCTTCCATGTCGCTCAACAGAAACAATTCTTTCACAGCATCAGCAAACTGCTTTTCTGAAAATGGTTTGAGGAGCATACGGTTTTCTCCTCCCGCACAGTGCTTCGCGATACCGCTGAGCGCCGATTGTACGCCAGAACAGAAAATAAATCGAGGAACTTGTCTAGACTCAATCATGCAAAGTGTCTTTGTCCGTAGATACAATTCATGGCCGTTCACCAAGGGCATGCTTAAATCAGTGATAACCAGATCGAACGATTGTCTCTCGATAAGGTGAAGAGCTTGCAGCCCATCATTGACTACGTTGGGTTCGGAATCTGGATCCACCAGCCGTTGCATCCGGCATTCCAACCGACCCAATACCGGATTATCTTCCACTATGAGTATTCGCTTATGCTTCATGATTCACCTACCATTTCAGACTATCGTGCCATGTGAAGATCAATCCGACATGAAGACTTATATCAGTGTCGCAACGGTCCGACATGTTGCTCCCATTCCTTTCGACATGCATCAGGACTTGCGAGCAACACAACAAACGCTATGACTCCGCCGGCAGAAAGAGGCCACCCTGCAGAAAGAATGACAGCAAACACAATTGACACCATGCAGGTCACTGCTGCTATGAGCAAACGCATGTCCCTAGAATAACTGTAAGCGCAGAACAATAACACTGTCATCTCAAACGAGATGACATCGATTACGCGAATGAGACTGCTTATGGTATTGTGATCCATGGATTCTCCTTCCTTGCAGAGGACAGCATGTATTTCACGACGCCATTTGTGCATCAAGAACGGTCTGCTGCTCTCGCGATGTTTGCGGACACAGGAATCGACAGCCAAAACCGACAACCGTACTTTTCGTCAACATTTCTTTTGTCTGGATCGATTACGAACATATCATGTCCATCTGCCTGCATATTGCGAAAATAGAATTGTTGTTGTATGAGTGACGGGTTAAAACTGTGTAATAACAGGGCGACGCGTATGGGTGAAGACACAAAGCCAGATTCATGATTGAAAGCAAGTGGACTGATCTTGATCTCTGTAGCAACATCGTCCGTGCGCAGGTTGCCTCCTCGGATTTCCGGTAGACCGATAAGCTCGCTGCAGAGATATTGACCCCCTCGTAATCTGACGACCTGCCGGAGCAAAACAGATTATTAGCCCTTTGCCAGTATGCCCCTAACTCGCGCAGGATAGCTTGTGCCTAATCATGCTGGCATGCCTCGCAATAAATGGCGACGAGATGAGCGTTGCTACAAACAACTAACGATTGCCCAACATTCTACTAATGACCAGATGCTACAAACGTGTCTGGCAGGAGGTGATATGGATACAATGACAATTATCGAGCCGCCAGTTAATGACCGGTATTCCGTTTCATCCCTGCATACTGCCACCGATGGCAGCCTATCGCGGGTACGTGGCATTTTGGAGATGCACGAGACCGGCGATGAGATCGAATCGCTGCCTTTTGGAATTAGCGACGCAACGGCCGGCGCCGAAAATGAACTTCTGACGGTGGTGCATGGTTCGCGAGAACAGGTTGATCTGGCACGTGCGGTTGAAGAGTCCAATTATTTCAGGAACCTGACCCGGCGCGCCGCTGCGGGCGATGCGCCAAGGAGCCTTGTTCGGGACATCGAAAGCTACCTGTCGGCCAACAGGGATAATGTCTGGGAAAACAGCTGGGTGTATTTCCCGGCGCATCTCATAACCGCATACGCGCGCGAAATCTTCGACGGAGATCTTTACGTGGATAAACGCGAACAGCGCGTGCGCCGCTCCGATGCAGGCCGTTTCGAGGTCGTACGCAATAATCTGCGCTGCATCCGTATTCCCGTCAGCTATTTGCTGAAGCTTGCCCTGGCCGATGCCATCAGCGTCGCAGGAAAACCGCACCCGGCGATCCGGCAGACCGGCGAAAGGCTCATGCGGCATTTTCTAAATGACAACACGTCACCGGAAACATTCTCGTTCCACACTATCGGTCCGACTTCCGGGAACGGTCTGGGACGTAAGCTGGCCGAAGAAACATTGCGGCGCCTGTTGCTGGTGCAGTTCCTGACGATGCACGCGAACGACAAATTTGAATTGCGATCAAGGGGCCAGGAAACGCAGGTTTGTTTCTCGCCACATACTCCGCTGCGGCAAAAACGCCTGAACGAACTGGTGCCTGATTCGTTTTATCGCGACCTCTTCATGAGTCCGTGCCTGTCAGGATGGGACAATGGCGAAGCAAAGTATCAGTATATGATACTTTGCCACGAAGTTCTTTCACGCAGCCGCCTTAATACGATGGCAAAATTGCGTGAAGGCGGCATTCTGACAAGGAACCTGGTCACCATGCCGACGTTGTCAAACACGAGCCTGGCCAACAACGGCACCCACATCAGCCTTGGCAGCCGCCGACTCACCGCCCTGATGGCCGCAGGCGCTCCAGAGTTCACGGCCAATGACGAGAAGCGCATTGGCGACCTCGTGGTGAAGATAGTCGAACATTTCCTGCCGCTTTTCGTAGGAACCTATTCGGCCGCTCCCGGTCGCTTCGATTTCCGGGATTTTCATCCTGAAACCGTTTTGGGTTTCCTTCCGCATGAACTTGATTTCACTCATCTGCGTATGCTTTGGCGGCGCTGGAAAGGCAAAGCCGACCTTAAATTCTTCGGAATCCCCATCACCCCTTTCGGCCCGCGCGGTCTGGACACTTTCCTTAGCACGGTCCTTGGATTGCGCGGAGACTGGGTGCCAGACCAGCGATTGATCGACTACCTGGTATCTCCTCTCAGCACGGATCACAGTCCTGCCCTCGATGGAACGATTGGCAATGACGAACGTCTAAAACGCGATCTAGCCGAGATGGGCGTATTTGATCCGAGGATGTCATTCTATTCACTTTATCGCCAGCGCCTGTTCGCCCGCATGGGATTCTGCGGTTTCGAAGGACGCCACTACAGCCAGTTCGCCAGCATATCCGGGGACATGGCACCCGCCACGGACATGCAGCGCCTGATCACCGCCCTGGCCTACCAATACGTCTTGAGCGGAGCCGTGACACACGATGACGTGCCAGACACTCCCGAGGTGGAGAGCGAGCGACGGCAGATATTTTTTGGGGCAGCCATTGGCATTCCGACTTTCTTTGTCGGTGCCCGGAGGTCGAACCGATTCCTTCTGCGAATCCTCGGTCGGACAGCCAGCACGCGGGATAGCCACCGTTATCCGGGCCGGACACGCATCTACCATCTCGAATATCGTCGTGCGCTGTTGGCCACGCTTGAGCAGGATGGCGCCGGCCTTATCGAAGCGTTTGGAATGACCGACACGATCAACGACCTGAAAGAGCGGCTCAATCCCGGCAAGAACGGATCGGCGCTGGGGTCGCTGCTTGAAGGAATTCTTGACGAAGCAGGTTCTAACACACCATTGCGGGTATCCGCAGAAACATTCAATGAGGCCACCGAGCGCTATTACCGGACCACATTGCTCAAACGTTTCGTCGGCGAAGCGCTGGATCTATTCGAACGCGACTTGAAGGAGCTTGGCACCCGCGCCGCTGCCGGGGACGAGGAGGATGCCGCGGCCTTGCAAGCAGTGCTGAACGGAGAAGAGCCTGCTTCCTTTCTCTCTGCCGTACGGGGCAATGTGCTGGATGGCATGGTCTCGCAATCAGTGGTTGTCAAGCTCGTGGGGCTTATGCTGCTGGTTATCCGGCATCATTGTGAGAACAACGGAGCAAGAAAATGACAGCACATCAATACGTGGATCGCAGGAGTTCCCGCATCATGAGCGAGACGTTCAGCGGCGACCCCATCGTCTCTTTCCTTTATTCGCGTGTCCGCGAAGATGCAGGCTGGCTGTTCAAAACTCTTACGTCGGCCCGAATGACCGAACTTATCGGGGCGCTGCGTTTCGACATCCGCCCGGCCAGCCCCGCCCGAATGCGCCATCGACTTGGGCAAAAGCTGGGCATCGCGTTCTCGGAATGTGCCGAACCCCCGGACACTCTCGACACCGCACGCAAAGTTTTCGAGCGCAAGATTCGCTATTGGGATTGTCGTCCGATGGATCCTACCTTGGAGTCTATCGTTTCGCCGGCGGATGCGCGCATTCTGGTTGGATCGTTTATGCAGACTTCAAGATTGTTTCTCAAAGACAAGTTCTTCGAGTTCGAGGAAATGTTTGGGAAAGACAAGCCGATCTGGCGACGCGTGTTTCGCGGCGGCGATTACGCAGTGCTACGGCTTACGCCGGACAAGTACCACTACAACCATGTCCCCGTGAGCGGTATTGTGCAGGACATCTACGAAATAGACGGTGTCTTCCAGTCATGTCACCCCGCTGTCATTGTGGCGCAGGCTGCGCCCCATTCGAAAAATCGGAGGACCATAACAATCATAGATACCGACGTGGAGAGCGGATCGCAAGTCGGACTGGTGGCAATGATCGAAGTGGTCGCCCTGATGATTGGCGACATCGTCCAGTGCTATAGCGCGGAGCAATATGAAGCGCCTTCTCCGATCCATCCGGGCATGTGGCTGGAACGCGGATGTCCAAAAAGCCTTTTCCGCCCCGGTAGTTCCACCGTAGTACTTATCTTCCAGCAGGGGCGCATTCGATTCCGCGATGACGTTGTGACCAACCTTTGCCGCTCCGATCTGAAAAGCCATTATAGCACCGCATGGGGCAAACCTTGTGTGGAAACGGATGTGCCGGTCCGAACAACAATTGCCCATGCTATTTCTGGAGGCGTTCAATGGTAGCTGCTTTTGTCGTCGCATTTCTGGCGTTATGCCTTGTGGCTCTTTTCGCATGGTCGTTTCGCCATCTCCCTGGAGAGCGATGGCAGGTACTCGCCACGCTTCCTTTTCAAAGAGAAGCGCACGGCGTCTGGCGCGGCCTGAACCTGACCTACTACGGTGTATTCAACTCTTTGGGCGTCGCGGCTGCCGTCGCACTGGCGGCATTCCTTGAAGGAACTGCAGGGCTGCCTGTGGACACTCTGACGTGGGGAGTGGTGGCCATTCTGGCGATATGTATTCCAGCCTCGAGGATCGTCAATCGCATTGTTGAAGGTCATTGGCACGGGTTCACTGTTGGAGGCGCATCTTTTGCGGGAATGCTTGTTGCCCCTTGGCTTACTTGGATTGTGTTGCTCTTTACGATGCCGGGCGATCCGACCAGTGCATCGCTTTGCGTCCTGGGTGCAATTGCATCCGGCTATGCTCTTGGTGAAGGCATTGGGCGTCTGGCGTGCATCAGTTTCGGTTGCTGCTATGGCCGACGGTTGGCGGATTGTCCAACCTGGCTGCAGAAGTTGTTCACTAGTTCAGCATTTATTTTCGAAGGACGTTTAAAAAAAGCCTCTTATGAATGCGGATTCGAAGGGCAAAGACTGATTCCTGTGCAGGCCTTGACCGCCATCATATCGAGTTCATCCGGGCTTGCCGGTGTCGCGCTGTACTTATGCGGGTGCCCCATGCTGGCATACGTCCTGCCGATTGCAGTAACGCAAGTCTGGCGGTTCGTCTCGGAGTTTCTACGGGCCGACTACAGGGGCGCCGGACGAATCACGGCCTATCAATGGATGGCCCTCGCCGGAGCGGGTTACACTATTGCGCTCAGCCTGCTGTGGCCCAGCGCCCAGCTTCCCGCGCCAAACGTGGCACGGGGTCTTGCTCTGCTGTGGACACCTGGAACGATCGTTCTTATCGAAGTCATCGCTTTCTTCGTCTTCGTACGCATGGGCGTCAGCACGGTAACGGCCTCCAGGGTTGCTTTTGAATTCAGGAGTGATATGGCGATGTCTCCGCAGTCCTTAAAAGGCGAAGCGGAAGGATGCCCTATCGCCCATGATCACAATTCATAAGCATTGCTTCGTTTCAAATAAGGAAAAGCTTGTTCCTTCAATTCCTTCTCTGCTTGCGTTTCACTTTTCATCGGAGATTGTGTAAAAATAGGCAGGCAGATCAGTCCGCTGCAGATGCTCGTGAACGATATTATAGGGGCCACACGGCAGTACTCGAATGACTTGTCCCCCATCTGTCTTGATGGCTGCTTTGTCCATCATTCCGCAAGGTTTATCTATGTCTGCAAATACACTTAACCTTGGCTCTTCGGAAATCAGCCAATGATCGCCTTCGCGAATTACTATCGTTGACTGAAGGGCTATCGGTTTGTGTGTCGGATCGACCTCAGCCTGATTACGCAGATAGACGAGCACATACTCCTTGTTGTCCAATACCGAAAAACAACAATCCCATGGTCAACGATCGCATTCGAACTGATTTCATTTGATAAGCCTATAATCCCAATTGTTAGGGAACAACCTGAAACTTCGAACGGCTGACTCGCTACCGCTCGTCCATGCCTTCTGTCCTTTGACGGCGGTTCAATTTCTACCAGATGCGGAAGTGTGGCAGTCCCATATGCCTTTAGCGCGGTCAAGGCATACTGTTGCGTCTGCGCATGCGGATCATTCAGAGCGACTGGCGCCAAAGCCGCCACGGCAGCGACGGGGTCGGCGCCAAAGCCCGACAACTTGCCGATAGCAGAGGACGCCAGACGCCTGATTTCGGCCGACGGCATCTTGAGTAGATTTGTGAGCTCCGGCAGGCTTGCCGGATCGCCAGTTCTTCCCAACTCTATGGCACGCTGCACACATTCGTGGTGCTTCTGGCGGTCCATATTGCTGTTCATCACATCAATCCTTTCTTGAAATAAAGCTTACTCGCTGCCGCTCGCCCACTCAACTCGGCAGTGGCGAGCGAAAGCGAGTCAGCCACACAAAGCCCTTCACACCATCTCCGTGTAGTCCAAATCCTTGCCAAACGTCTCCTCGAGCTGGGAAAGCGCGATTAAGGCAGCGATTATTGTGACAGCGCCAATCGAAGCCGCGCTCCACACCGTGCCAAGACATGGCGTGAGACTCTTGAACGCAATGGTCAACGCAGCAGTCAGGCCACGGACAAAATTGGGCGCTGTCACGGCGACAGTGGCGCGCAGGTTTGTCCCGAATTGCTCTGCCGACACCGTCACGAATACCGCCCAGTAACCAGACGACCAGCCGATCAGGAAACAGGCAACATAGAACGCTGCGAGCGATCTTCCGCCCAGCGTGAAGTAGCCGACACAAAAGAGAACCGTCAGGAACATGAACGCTGCGATGATCTTCTTGCGGCTCTTGAAGACTTGGCTCAGGAAACCGTTGGTAAGGTCGCCAAACGTCAGGGCCAAGTAATACAGCATTATCGCCGTGCCAGCCTTCGGCGCAACGCCCAGCCCAAGCGCTTTGCCTATCTCGGGCGAAAACGTGATCAGGATGCCGATCGCATACCAGATTGGCATCGCAACAAAGATCAGGCAAACGTACTTCTTCAATCTTGCGGCGCTGGTGAAAAGCGCCAGGAAATTGCCGCGTGACACCGATGCTGTCTTGACGCGGTCAAATAAGAAGGACTCGCGCACACCAAGCCGCAGAATCAGGAGAAACAGCCCCAATCCACCGCCGATAAAATACGCCGTTCTCCATGGGAAGCGATCGCCAACCAGCGAGGCAGTCACAACGCCCAGCACGCCGACGGCGGCTACAATCATGGTTCCGTAGCCACGATGCTCCTTCGACATGAGTTCCGAAACAAGAGTGACTCCCGCGCCGAGTTCCCCGGCAAGTCCCAGCCCTGCGACAAATCTGCATGCGCCATAAACCGCGACATTGTCGGCAAACCCGTTCACAAACGTAGCAATGGAATAGAGAATGATCGAGCCGAACAGCACCGAGCGCCTGCCATGGATATCGCCGACTATGCCCCACACGACGCCGCCGATCAGTATCCCAACGAGTTGCGCATTCAGAAGATTTATGCCGACACTGAGCAACTGCTCACCGGACAAGCCCAATTCTTGAAGGCTCTGGTTGCGAACGATGTTGTAGAGCAGCAGATCGTAGGCATCCACAAAGAAACCCAACGCCGCCGCGATGATGGCGAGAATCACAACTCCCTGCAAAGGCTTCGGTTGCATCATCTATTTGAGATACGCCATCACGCCATGGGCAGTCTGGATGCCGTCGGCAATGGCGCGGACAACGAGCGAGGCGCCCCTGGTCATGTCGCCGGCAACGAAGACGGCGGGAATATTGGTCATATTGTTCTCGTCACGCTTGACGAATCCACGCCTGTCGAGTTCAACTCCAAGCTCTTCGACCATCGTGGTTCGGCCTGGCCCGATAAAGCCCATGGCCAGCAGGACAAGATCGGCGTCAACCATGAACTCAGTGCCCGGTTTCTCCTTCGGAGTCGGCGCTCCGCCATTCTGCTGGCTGATCCATTCGACCTCGACGCACCGCATCCGCTTTACGTGACCGTTTTCTCCAATGAATTCTTTCGTGTCTATGCACCAGCGGCGCTCGCCGCCTTCTTTGTGACTGCTCGATTCACGCAACATGTTCGGCCACATCGGCCATGGTGTATTCACGTCCCGCTTCTCGGGCGGTTTGGGCAGAATCTCGAATTGGTACACCTTCTTTGCACCCTGCCTCAAGGCCGTCCCGAGACAGTCGGCGCCCGTATCGCCACCGCCAATGACGACAACAGTCTTGTCCTTCGCCAGTATTTCTTCTTCCGCCCTTACCGCCTCGCATCCCAGCCGCTTATTCTGCTGAATGAGGTAAGTCATGGCGTAATGAATACCTTTGAGCTCACGACCGGGAATTTTCAGACTGCGCGGCTCGCGAGCGCCACCCGTCAGAACGATGGCTTTGAAACGGCTTTGAAGAAACCGGTATGAAAGATCCTTGCCGACTTCCACGCCTGTTTCGAATACCACTCCTTCGTCCTGCATCAGCTTGATTCGGCGATCCACAACCCATTTCTCCAGTTTGAATTCGGGTATGCCGTAGCGCAGGATGCCGCCCGCCTTTGCGTGATTTTCGTACACGACGACGCTGTAGCCGTGCTTGTTCAGGATTTCCGCTGTCGCGAGTCCGGCCGGCCCGGACCCGATGATGGCTACGTTCATGCCGTTGCGCGACTGCGGCGGCCGCGGCGTAATGTAGTCGAGCTCAAAGCCTTTCTCGATGATTGCCAGTTCTATCTGACGGATCGTCACCGGTTCGGCGTTGATCCCAAGTACACATGACCCCTCACAAAGCGCCGGGCATATCCGCCCCATGAACTCGGGGAACGGATTTGTCGCAAGCAGAATGTCCAGCGCGTCCTTCCAGCGATGGTTGAAGACATGATCGTTGAACTCTGGGATTACGTTATTGAGCGGACAGCCGCAGCCGTGGCAGAACGGCGTCCCGCAATCCATGCAGCGCCTTGCCTGCTGATAAAGTTCCTCATCCGTGAGTCGTAACTCGACGGCGCGGTAATCCTTCGTCCGCAGTTCTTTCGGGCGATACCCCGGATCACGCCTCTGAACTTCCAAAAATCCTCGTGCTTTACTCATGTTATTGTCAGTCTCGCACCACTTCTTCACGTTCCGTGGCTTCATCGTCTACGCTCATTTTTTTCAACACTCGCTTGTACTCCGTAGGGAAGACCTTTACAAATCGAGGCAGGCATGTCTCCCATTCGTCGAGAATGCGCGTAGCGCGTGCGCTTCCGGTGTACCGCACATGTTTTTCTATCAGTCCACGCAATTCAGCTTCATCAGCTTTTTCGGTCATAAGATCGAGGTCTATCAGTTCCAGATTGCAATTGCTGTC
>CAZASC010000044.1:0-12612 GCA_964487695.1 uncultured Victivallales bacterium | reverse complement strand
TCGCGATAAGGCTTAACGACTATTCTTGCGCCGGACAATCCTTTGCCAAGATAGTCGTTTGCCTCGCCTTCCAGCGTAAGAGTCATACCTTTCGAACAGAACGCCCCAAAACTCTGACCCGACGCGCCCGTGAACGTTAACCTGATCGTATCGTCAGGCAAGCCGGCATTGCCGTATTTCTTCGCTATGCGGCTCGATATTATGGTCCCAACCGTTCGGTTCACATTCCTGATCGGAATTTCAACGCTTACCTTCTTGCCAGTCTGTATTGCGTCCTCAATCTGCGGCAATATCTTGTGATCCAGCGCCTGCTCGATCCCGTGCTTCTGTGCAATTGTGCGCCGCAATTCCGAAGGGTCCGCCGACACACGGTGCAGGATCTTAGAGAAATCGAGATTCCTCGCCTTCCAGAACTGGATCGCATGGTTCATTTCCAACAGATCCGACCTGCCGATGATGTCATCCATTTTACGAAAGCCGAGGCGTGCCATGTGTTCGCGAACTTCCCCGGCGAGCATGGTGAATAAGTTGATTACGTGTTCCGGCTTGCCGGTGAAGCGCTTCCTTAATTCGGGATCCTGCGTGGCGACGCCAACCGGACAGGTGTTAAGGTGGCATTTGCGCATCATGACGCATCCGCATGCCACAAGCGCCGCAGTGGCAAACCCGAATTCTTCCGCGCCCAGCATCGCGGCTATCACGACATCCCGGCCGGTCTTCATCTGACCATCGGTTTGCAAGCGAACGCGGCTGCGCAACCCGTTTAGAACGAGCGTCTGCTGCGCTTCCGAGAGCCCAAGTTCCCAGGGCATTCCGGCGTGTTTTATTGATGACAGCGGGGACGCGGCGGTTCCGCCATCGTATCCGCTGATCAGGATCATATCGGCATGCCCCTTGGCGACGCCGGCGGCCACTGTTCCGACTCCAGCTTCCGAAACCAGCTTGACCGAGACTCGCGCGTCCGAATTAGCGCACTTGAGGTCGTATATCAGTTGCGCTATGTCCTCGATCGAGTAGATGTCGTGATGCGGCGGTGGCGAAATTAGTGTGACGCCCGGCGTTGAATATCGAACGCGCGCAATTTCGTCATTCACTTTATGGCCAGGAAGCTGTCCGCCCTCACCGGGCTTGGCGCCCTGCGCAATCTTTATCTGAAGCTCGCGGGCATTGACAAGGTATTCAGCCGTGACGCCGAACCGTCCGCTGGCGACCTGTTTGACAGCACTGCTCAAGCTGTCGCCGTTGGGAAGCGGTTTGTAGCGTGCTGGATCTTCGCCCCCCTCGCCGGTGTTGCTCATTGCTCCAAGCCGGTTCATGGCGGTGGCAAGCGTCTCGTGAGCTTCACGACTGATCGAACCGAACGACATTGCGCCTGTGACAAAACGTTTTACGATCTCTGCGACGGGCTCGACCTCGTCAAGCGGGACGGGTGTCGTCTCTTTGAAGCGGAACAATCCGCGGAGAGTGCTCTGTTTCTTCGTCTGATCGTTGATGAGCTCCGCGTATCGGCGATATGCGGAGCTGTCGCCCGTTCGCACAGCCAATTGCAATGCACTTATGCTTTCCGGACTCCAGAGATGACGCTCCCCGTCAGCGCGATACTTGTATTGGCCTCCGCTGGGCAGAATTGGAGCGCCGCCATATAACGGTTCGCGCGCCAGCTTGTGCCGTTCGTTTGCCTCCGCCGCTATTTCATTCAATCCGATCCCACCGATTCTTGAGGCAGTGCCTTCAAAGTATTTACGCACAAGATCGCCATCCAGTCCAATGGCCTCGAAAACCTGCGCATTGCGGTAGCTTCGCAGAGTCGAGATTCCCGACTTGGACATGATCTTCAGCAACCCCTTGCACAAAGCCTTAACGTAGTTCTCCATGGCGTTGGTCACGCCAATATTTGCGGTCAGCTCCTTGTTGAGCGCCATCTTCGCGATCACCTCGTATGCGAGGTACGGATTGATCGCCGATGCCCCGAAACCAAGCAGAAGCGCCATGTGCATCACCTCGCGGGCCTCGCCCGTTTCCACGATTATTGCGGAGCTGGTGCGCATCTGCTTTTGCATCAAATGCTTGTTGACCGCCGAAACCGCGAGGAGGGCCGGTATCGGTGTCGTATCTGCCGGTAGATTGCGGTCACTCAAAATGAGCAGCTTCACTCCACTCGCCACGCAAGTTTCGGCCTTTTCGCATAAATCGGTAATCGCCTTTTCCAGTTCCGCCCCCGAGCCGCCTTCTGGAAATCTCATATCCAGAGTCTCGCACTTGAAATCGGCCATATTCAGGGTTTTCATGCGCTCAAAATCCTCATTGGACAGGATCGGATGACGCAACTGGATCAAGCGCGCATGCTGGGGTGATTCCGACAGAATATCGTCCGATATGCCGAGAAAAGTCATCAACGACATGACGAGTTCCTCGCGAATGGGGTCAATTGGCGGATTCGTCACCTGCGCGAACATCTGTTTGAAATACCAGTATAGCAGTTGCGGCTTCTCCGAAAGCACGGCCAGCGGTTGATCGGAACCCATCGAACCCACCGGCTCGCTACCTTTCGACGCCATTGGCTCAAGAATTATTTGCTGATCCTCCCGAGTGTATCCGAACAGCTTCTCGCGGAAATACAGGGTCCCTGTGTTTGGTTCCAAAGGCGATATGGCATCGAAGAAGCCGTGTACTTCTATCTTGTTTTCCTCTACCCAGCGGCGATACGGCTGCATTCGTGAAAGCTGCATCTTGATCTCGCCATCCTTGATCACACGATGCGCATTCAGATCGAGCAGGATCATTTGACCCGGCCCCAAAGCGCCCTTTTCCTTTATCTCTGAAGCTGGAATGTTCAACACTCCGGTCTCTGACGCGAAGACGATGAAGCCATCTGTTGTTATCGTGTAGCGCGCTGGTCGCAGGCCATTGCGATCCAGCATTGCCCCAACATGATTCCCGTCAGTGAAGGCCACCGCCGCAGGGCCATCCCATGGCTCCATGAGGCCCGCGTGATACCTGAAGAACCCGCGCAGGTCCGGGCCCATCGGATACTTTGCCCCCCATGCCTGCGGAACCAGCATCATCATTGCATGCTGGATTGATCTCCCGCCCGACACAAGAAGCTCAAGCGCGTTGTCGAGACACGCCGAATCGCTGCCGCCCTCTTCGAGCACCGGCAGTATCCTGCCGATTTTGTCGCCGAACAGTTCCGATTTGAGATTGCGTTCACGGCATTTCATCCAATTGATGTTTCCTCGTAAAGTATTAATCTCGCCATTGTGTGCCAGGTAGCGGAACGGTTGCGCCAGCCGCCAGGAAGGAAACGTGTTCGTGCTGTACCGCTGGTGAATCACCGCCACTGCGCTTTCGAGAAGCGGCGACGTCAGATCCGGATAAAATCCGGTGACCTGTGTGGCCATCATAAGGCCTTTGTAGACAATCGTCCGGCACGACAGGCTCGGCACATAGAATGGATCGTCCGGGCTTGTGGGGGCAGCCGTCAGATTTTGGGCCTGTTTTCTGACGATATAGAGTTTCCGTTCCAGCTCAGAACTGCCGAGTTTGCCGCCGTCAATGAAGCACTGCATAATCACAGGCTGCTCGTTCCGGGCTTTGACGCCGAGGACGCTCCCATCGGTTGGAACTTCGCGCCAGCCAAGCAGCTTGAGTCCTTCGCTCTCGACCGTCTTTTCCAGAATGGCCCGGCAGTCGTCCCTACTTGTGGCTGAGCGCGGCAGGAATATCATGCCTACACCATAGCGTCCGGCAGCTGGCAGCCGGATTCCGAGCTTTTCGCATTCAACGCGGAGAAAAGCATCGGGTATCTGAAAAAGAATGCCCGCTCCATCCCCGGTGTTCATGTCAGCGCCGATTGCGCCGCGGTGCAGCAGGTTTCTCAGCACCTCGATGCCGCGTTCGACGATAGCATGGGATTTCCTACCGTCTATGTTGGCGACGAAGCCCACGCCGCAAGCGTCATGCTCATTTGCCGGATCGTATAGTCCTCTGGCAATCATACTCTCATATTCGCCTTTTTGTAACGTCTGCCCTCACGCGTAAATTTGACAAAAAGTGTGCAATGATCGGGATCGGAAGGCAAGAATGAAACCATAGAGATGGGAACATGACAATCAGTAAACCTCGTCGTGTGTCCCAACGCTCTGCAATACGATGGCCAACTTGCCGGCGTGTTTGACGATTCTAAAGATGACACGAAGATCGTAACCGACGCTGCATGCCCAGGAGCCAGCCAACACGCCCGTCACTTTGTGTGTACGGAGAGAAGGATGGAAGGGATCATCCCTCAATTGAGCAAAAGCTTCGAACAAGTCCGCGGAATGGTCTGGATGGCGGCGCAGGTGTTTGCGGGCGACTCTTACAAAAGCTGTGCTGCGAATGAGCGCCAAGCTCACCCAACTATCTCCTGCATGAGTTCGTCTGGGGTTACCACACGACATCGTCCGGCCCTGAACTCGCGGTTTGCATCCCGAATATCCTTGCGCAAGGCCGTACGTCGTTGTTCCATCACCCGCTTGGAGAGTATCTCAACTAGGGACTCCTTTTGCGACAAAGACAACCCATCGGTCAACCCTACGATCTTGTCGAATGTCATTCCTTTCTTCATCGCAGAATTTTACGGTGGTAATAGAAGTATGTCAACACGTTGTCGGCATTGCTCCAATGCCAATTTGTATCGGGAACCTACTCCGGCACTTCTTCTTTGGCGAGCTTGGCAACCTTGATTGGGTGAACTTTTCGATAGACCTCATGAAACGACATCTTGGTTCCGCCCACCGTGAGAAGATCGCGTTCGATGGAGATTCCGAAATATTTCTCGTTCGTCTGCAGATATGGGAGAATGAGGTCCCAATCGCGCTTGGTCACCGGGCCAAATTCGCCGCCGTTCAACTGCTCGGCAACAAGCTTGCGATGGGGATCGCGCACATAAATAGCGCCTCCCGACGCCAGAGAGAAAAGATTGGAGCCCGGATATGGCGCGTCCTGTTCCTGCACGCGGCCCTTCTCGTCAAAGCTGATGCCGTTAAGAATCACAAATCCGCCGCCATTGAGCGGATCGCCAGCCATGAACGATTCAGCCAGATAATCGAGGCAAGTGCCGTTGATTACGACCCTGGGTTTACCCGCGGCGTTGATGAGAGGTCGCCCTGCCGCGTTGCCCATTATATAGACCTCGCCGCCTTTTGCGCCATACATGAAAGTCTGTCCCACGTCGCCGTAGATGACCAACTTGCCGCTCTTGAGAATCTGCCCCAGCTGGTCCTGCCCGCTGTCGTGAACGTGAATCTCCATGCCGTCAATGCCCGACGCAAGATAATCGCCGGAATCCCCGAACGCGTCCATGCGCACGCCTTCACTGCCGGGCCCGATACCACAGCCCAGGAAGCGCTGCCCGCACATTCCGTAAACTGCAAACTTCTTCCACCCGAGCTTATGGGCTTTCACCAGTAATTCCGACATGCAGCCGGTGCCTTCCATCGGGAACTCGGCGGCATAAACAACAAGAATGCCTTCGGCGCTTTTCGGCGCGGACAAACTGTCGCGCGTGGCAAGATCTACTCGCTGGATGGCACCGTGCGCTTTCGCTGTCACCAGAGGAACCTCTCCAAGTATCGAGGTGATACCGCCCCGGATGATCTGGAGCGCAACGCTGCGTTTCGTTTCGCCAAAATCGTAGCGCCTGTCATTGAGCAGCGCGAGCGTGTCGAGCGCCCACTTGAAGCACTTGTCGCCGCTCTTGGAAACCTTGACGATCTCTTCCACGAACCAGCGCAGATCGTTGATTTCCCATGCAGGAAGATAACGCGCGATAAACGCCACGACTTCCTCGTGTGAACCCGATGTCGAGGAACGCGCTATTTCCGCGGCGACATCGTGACCGCCGTTCTTGGGCATTGCAGGTTTGGTTTTTAAATCAATAGCCCACTTGCCCTTGGGACATGCTATCGGCTTGCCGAACTTGTCTGCGCACTCGAGCGTGGAATGTCCGTTGTTCCCGTTCACTGTAAAGATAAATGAACCCCCGTCGGTGGAACTGCCTCCGCGCGCATTCCAGTAGCGGTCAGCTATTGGACGGAATCTGGCGTCGTCTTTCATCAATGAACGAAGAGTTGCATCAATAGCCTGCTTCTCGGAAGCTATGAGCCCTATGGAAACATCGCCCTCCTGCAGCGCAAACACCTGCGGCCTGAGCATGGCGGTATCGGTTATACCCATCAATTGGATCTTGCTCTTGTCCGGATCGCTGCTCGCAATGATAAAGAACCACGGACCATCCGGCGAACCGTGCATATGCGAGGCCTGAATGGACCTGTAGATCTTTTTCTTTTCCTCAGGCAAACGTTCGAAATCGAGTTCAGTCGTCGGCGCCATGGCCTCGATCACATATTCCAGTGGATAGCCGTAGGTTCTGTGCAACAGATCGTAAAGAAGCACGGAGACCTCGGTGTCGGTCAGGAACTGCGGCGAGATATTATGCTGCCGGAGATATTCCGAGATGCTGTAGTAGTTGGCAAAATCGCCGTTATGAACCAGTGCCTCGTTCATTCCAATGAACGGATGCGCGCCGGCCGGATGCCAGACTCTTCCCTTTGTCGGATATCTCTGGTGCGCGATCCAGACGTGGGCCTTGACATCGTCCATCCCGTAGTACTGCACGACCTGCTCGGCATATCCGACGATCTTCAGAATCATCAAGTCCCGCGCGTGCGAAAGCACAAATGCCTGCTTCTCGCCAAGCGACGAGTAGTATGCCGAGTTTATCGCGAAGGAGTTACGATAGACAAACTCGTCCTCCACTGCGCGCCGAGGCACATCTTTCAGGCCATTTGTGGCAGCAAAAGCATCGAGAACATCGTCCTTTACCCTCACGAAATACCGGATGATATCCGGAGGACGCACTTCCAGCCCGATGTCGCGGTAGTCGCAAACCGGCTTGAGTTTCTCGCGATGATCGATCCTGAAGTTGTTGGAAATGTGTGAAGCTTCCACGCGCGATTCCACTGCCGAATCCAGAAGCGCGATCTGCAGAAGGTAATCGTCACGAAGAGTGCCGGCATCAACGCCCATTTCCTTTGGCACAAGCCCTGCCGCAGCAATGCCGCCTCCCTTGCCGTTCCCCCGGTTGTGCATCTGGATGGACGGCGTAAAAATGTGGCGCCCGCCAACGGGCACGCTTGCCGCAAACCCAACCACCCCGCATCCGCCCTCGCCCACCGGATCGGTTATCATCGGCGGCATGCTGGTAAACTGCCGCTTTCTCGATTCTATCATCTGCATTGCAATCTGATGCGTAGTCATTTCTTCTCCGCCGTATGGCTAATTGCGTGGAACTTTTTCGGCTTCTCTTTCGTAATCCAGATGTATCAACAAATCGGAACGACCCACCAGTTCCTTGACGCTCTTCATCCCCAAGCGCCACAGTATGTGCTGGAGTTGAATAGCCCACGAATGGAAGAGGTTTGTCAGACGCTGAGTAGCCCAGTCTTCGTTGTACAGTTTCGAAAGCTCGGGGTCCGTCGTGGCGATACCTCTCGGGCAGCCACGTCCGCTTTCGCAAGCACCGCAGCGTATGCATTCCAGAGCCACAACCTCTGCAGTTCCGATGACAACAGCGTCAGCGCCAAGAGCTATGGCTTTCGCCACATCCCAGGCGGACCGCAATCCGCCAGATGCGACCACCGTCAACTGGTCGCGGATACCTTCGTTTGTGAGGAAGCGATGGACCTTCGGAACAGCATATTCGATCGGCATCGCGATGTTCTTCTTCGCGATGTCCGGCGCCGCGCCGGTCCCGCCGTAGCTGCCATCAAGATGCGCGATGTGCGCTCCGGCAAAGAAACTGCCGACCGCCACCATGTCCACGTCGCTTGCTCCGGAAACTTTGACCGACACCAGAGTCTTGGGGTTGACGGCTTTGATCCAGTCCACATGCTTCTTGTGATCTTCGACGGAATACACCGAATGGAACGGGAACGGTGAGAATAGCGCATTACCAACAACTGTCTCTCTCATTCTCGCCACTGCGGGAGTGACCTTGTCGCCAAGCAAATGTCCGCCCAGTCCCGGCTTTGCTCCCTGCGCGTACTTGAATTCGACTATACGAACTCTTTGTATAGTCTCTTCTTTCACGCCGAAAAGGCCTGTCGCAACCTGGGTGATGACGTGATCGTCATACTTCTTCAGCTCGTCTGGATAGCCGCCTTCACCGGTACAAGTGAACGAGTTGAATGCCTTGTAGGCCCTCGCCCTGGCAACAATCGTTGCAAGGCTGACGGATCCGAAACTCATACCGCCGCCGTAGAATGGAATGCCTATCTTTACGTCTGGCCGATCATCGCCCCGCTTATTGAGCGAGACGCTGAGATCCACATCTTCAGGTCTGAAATCTGCATTAGGCGCACGGTCCGGGAAAACAAAGGCCATTCTATCAAACCCGCCACCAGACGCGCCGGTCTTCGATTCGAAACCGCCGGACGTCGGCTGTCCCGTCTCGGCCTGTTTCCAGGTACTGACCAGCAGATCAGCTGTCCAGCGAGGATCACCAAAAGTCTTCCACTGCGGATCGGCTCCTACGCGAATTGCGCCTGCTTTGCAGTGATCTACGCAAAACGCGCCCGCCTTTTTGCAAACATCAGCACCCACGCACAAGTGCGATTTTGGAGCGAGCATCTTCTTTCCGGACATGCGATGCACGCCGTAAGCGCACACTTCCACGCACTTGCCGCAAGCAACGCAGGCTGATGTGCGCACAACCTTGTACTTGCCGAAAGCGTTTCGGAATCGCGACGGGCATTTGGTAACGAGCTTCTTTGCCGGCGGATACTCTTTGTGCGTCGGCAATTCTGGCGCTAACGCCGCGGTTTTCGCGGAATCCGTCTCTTCCTTCTTGCTGGCCGCTACTGAATCAGCAAGCGAGATACATCTGCGACCGAAGATCGGACTGAAACTGTCCCGCTCCAGATCTTCGAAGAACATGACGCGGCCAAGTTCGCCGCGCAGGCGACGGACTTCCCGTATGCCCATTGCGCCCATGACCTCAATCAATTGCGAATGCCATGCGGCCATAAGATTAACTATGCGTTTCACGCCCCAAGTCGTCGAAACGCCATCGATACCAACTGGACACACACGTCTTTCACCGCAATCCTTGCAGAGCCTGCATCCAAGCGCCGCTGCAAGAGCCAGATCAATACCAACACCGTCAGCGCCGCACGCAATGACTTTCGGTACGTGTTCCGCCATTGCGATTCCGCCAGTTACCAGAATCGCGAGCTGATCCCGGGTTCCTTCAGCCAGCAGCTTGAAATGCACTTCCTTCATCAATTCGGTGACGAATCGTCCATCTGCGTTTCCCGTCCTGTTGCCGTGACGACTTGCTTCGAAGTGAAGTATCTCTGCACAACCGGCGGCCAACTCAATGGCGCGCTTAACCGAATTCTCGTCGAGAGGAATCCTGACTGAAATCACTGTGCCGGGGCAAGCGGACTTGATCTTCTGCACGACGCTTCCGATGTCTTGCGAATAGGTAATCTCAACAATCGCAAAACCGTTGAGTTTCGCGACATCGTTTACTCTCGTATCGAACCGCACAATGAGATGCTTCTTGAAAGCAGCCAACGGTCCTGTGGCATCCTCAAATGAGGAAACCATGAACGTGTGCAGACGTCCGGCGGCCTCTGCAACTGCCTTTTTAGCTGAATCAGCGAAGAACGGCAGATTCGGAACATCCAGCACAAACGGGATCGGGAGTTCAACAAAAGGCGGAACGTCTGTAAGCAGTTTGCCGGCTTTGTCGAATTCGAGCGCTATCGGATGCCGCCCCAAGTCTATCACGGTGCTGATGTATTCGCGTCCATGAATGCCGTCTCGTGTGGGACGGACGATTTCGGACATGTCAGTCCACATTTGATCGAAACCGAGCCCAGCGAACGGCCCACGATATCCTGCGCCGGAGACAGGAATCTTCCCTGTCTCGGATTGTTTCCAGATGCTGTTGAGGATATCCGCAGTCCAGTACTCGTCGCCGATGGCGTCGAACTGCGGATTGCGAACCCGAGAGAGAATGTTCTTTTTGCAGCCTTGAACACAACGCATGCAACTGACGCATGTCATGTATGCCGTATCACCGATCTGGACAGGGTCGTACTTGCGCTTCTTGTAAACGTCATATACGCAGGCCTCGCGTTTGACGCACTCGACGCAGCCGAGACAACCCTCAATCTCCATTACGCTGAGTTTCGACACCGGTATGAAAACCGGCGGCGCATCCTTTATACCAACGTGATATTTTACAGACATTTCATCTCCTGAGATCAGCCGAGACTGGGTCTGGGGAACAAACCTGCCGCCTTTGCAACCTCCGGCAACGCTTCTTCCGCCTCAATCGCCTGCAAATGAACGCCGCGCAGGCCAGGAATGGCCTTCAGTGCCTGGATAAGTTCAACGGCAATCTTGACGCCTTCCGCCTTTGGATCTTTCGATGACTTCATCCTCTCGATCATGGCGTCTGGAACGTCAACACCCGGTACGTTAGCCTTCATGTATTTGAGCATTCCGGCGGAACGAGGAAGTATGACGCCAGCCAGTATGGCGGCTTGTTCCGTAAGCCCCATTTCGCGGGCCTTTCGCATGGATTCGGTAAAGTGCGGAACGTCGTAAACCGCCTGTGTCTGGATGAAATTTGCACCCGCCGCAATCTTCTTCGCGAGACGCATGACTCTGAACTTCTCAGGCGTTCCGAACGGCGTCCATGCCGCACCGATGAAGAAAGGTGCCGCCTGGCTGATCGTATCTCCGCCTTCCTGGACGGCATTTTCACTCAGCCCCTTTACAACGGAAATAAGCTGAATCGAATCTATGTCGTAGACGTTCTTCGCACCTGGATGACCTTTGAGTTTGCCACCGGCACCGGCCTTCTGGTGATCGCCGGAAATACAAAGGCAATTGCGAATGCCGAGCGCCCAGGCACCGAGCAGATCCGACTGCATCGCAATGCGGTTTCTATCGCGGCACGTCATCTGCATTACCGGCTCAATCCCTTCATCGAGCAGTATCTTCGCCGCCGCTATGCTGGACATGCGAACGACTGCCGTCTGATTGTCTGTGACGTTACATGCGTCCCCTATCCCGCGAATAAAGCCCGCCTTCTTCCGCACCTCGGCCGGATCTGGACCACGAGGCGGACCGATTTCGACGGTTACCGCAAACTGCCCCGCCGCAAGTACTTTCTCCAAATTGCTTCCTACTCGCACGCTCATACTCTCAGATCCTCCCGCAGCACCCGTTTGGTTCCGCCATGTCTGGAATTAGACCAGTTCTTTGTCTTCCTGACTTCCATCAACGACTTGAGTGCACCGCGCGCTTCGGCGCGATCCACGATGAGCGTCCAAGCGCAATCCACGTCGGGATTGACCTCACACTTGCCGTCATTTCTTGTGCCGCCACAGGGACCGTTCATGAGACTCTTGGCGCAGCGGGATATGGGACATATTCCGAATGTTTCACCGAGCACGCAATCGCCGCAGGCTTCGCATCTCGTCGCCCAGAGACCGGGCTCCTCGCGGATCGTCAGCGCCGAAGTGTTCACGCCCGGAAAAACCGCCACCTTCTGGAAGCGATCAGCTACAGCCTGAACGCCGATACCGCAAGCCAAACTTACGACCGCGTCGACGCCGGGCATAAGCTCGACGAGTTCCTCGACAAATTCTGCTTCGCATTGTTTCTCGAGGGTCTTCGTGGTTATCTGAACCGGCCCACCCTCCTTCTCCAGCGCCATCCTAAGGAGCGGCGCAAGAATCTCGACTTCCCGTTCGCCTCCCACGGCGCATTCTGCCACGCATGTGGCGCAACCAATCAAGAGCACGTTCTTGCTGCCCTTGAGGTTCTTCACAATTTCTTCTATCGGCTTGCAATCGGCAAAGATCACTTCTTTCCTCCATTCTTCATATGGTTGGGGCCAAGAGCCCTCACCGCGTCCGCCCTCTCGGTGGCGAGTCCGACGATATCTTCAACCGTGATGCCCGTCTTCTTCCTGCTGATTCCCAGACGTTCTGCGTTCATATGAATGTTTCCGAGCAACGTCTGGGCATAACGCACCCGCTTCTCAGCCCTTGCGCTGCCCACAAGAGACTTGCACGCGCCTTCCGAACAAGCGATGACCTCAACACCGTCCACGCCTTGCTCCAGCAGTTTGAGAACATGAGATACTTCAATTTGACTGCTGCATGACACCATTGAACATCGTGCAGAGAATCCCTTCACGCTCTCCAACGCCGAGATAATACTGCGATCCTCACGGATGCAATGGCCGCAATAAAGCACGACAATATCAGGCTCAAAAGCTGTGGTTTGCGCTTGCCCGTTCATTCAGGACTTCCTTTCACATCCAACCGTATCCGCATCAAAGCCAGCCATCTTACCATTTACACGTTTCTCAAGCTTTGATTGCCATTGACGAAAGGGGAGAATACTTGCCGTTACGTGCGACAATTGTCAAATCGTAAAATAACAAGGCGTTCCGGAAGTGTGCACCTTCCGGAACGCCTTGATCGAAAGACTACATCATGAACATCATCTCGGCGTAGGAGGGAAGCGGCCAGAGATCATCCGGCA
>CAZASC010000043.1:0-26105 GCA_964487695.1 uncultured Victivallales bacterium | reverse complement strand
TGGCGCTGCAATTGCTGGCCGCGCGCAGCAGGAACAAGCAGCTCGGTGAACAACAGAAACATCTGGTATTGGTTTAGACCATATCAACTTGGTGGAGATTGCTCTCGTGCCCGACATGACTGCGCAATCATATTCAGGCTTGCTTGCGACTACGCGGTCGCAAGAGGCCGTACCACTGCCACAGTCTTATAACTATATCGGGATATTCCTGACATTCCGATGTCCCTATCGCTGTTCCTATTGCATCAACAGGTTTGGCGGCGGCCAACCCAGGTACGCTGAGTTGAGCGGCGGGCAGTGGATTGATTTCTTCGATCGGATGGATACGCGGGATATTCCGGTCACGTTGCAAGGCGGTGAACCGGGTTTGCATTCCGATTTTGTCCAGATTGTGGCAGAAACGCTGGAAAACCATCTTGTGGACATCCTGACGAACCTGGATTTCGATCTTGATGAATTTGTGGATCGGGTGGATCCGGAGAAGGCGAATCGAAAGGCCCCATATGCGCCCATAAGGGTCAGCTATCATCCAGAACAGTTTGCGTTCGACGATATTTTGAGGAAGGTATTGTTCGTCAAGGACCATGGGTTCAGGGTGGGATTGTACGGCGTGCTTCATCCCGACTATCAAGGTGTCATGGATCATGCTGCTGCGGTATGCAGAGATCTTGGGGTCGATTTCAGGACAAAGCCTTTTTTAGGGTGGCACAAGAACGTTCTGTACGGGGAATATGCGATCCAAGGTGTTCTGCCGAATGGAAGCGTGAAACGCCGATGCGAATGCGCTCCCACTGAACTGCTCATCTCGCCCAACGGGGAGATCCACAGATGCCACAGTTTCCTATATGCAGGGTTGCCGCCTTTAGGGCATGTCAATGACAAGGCGTTGCGACTTTCGGATGAATACATGTCATGCAACAGATTGGGCGAATGCAATCCTTGTGATGTAAAAGTAAAGAACAATAGATTTCAACAGTTTGGACACGTGGCAGCCCGCATTCGGAACATTGAATGAAATCATCTGAATTGTGCGCCGGATTCATTGGCGTATGTTCATGATGTATTTCCGTGGCATCGGGCTTGCTACGATTTGATCTGGCATCGAGCAGTAATGAAAATGAGTTGTGCGCCACTAAAAGGAGCGGGTTGTGCAAGTATACAACAATGACGATACCTCTTCGGTTTGGAAGAGCTACACAGCCAACGATGCAAATCTTCGCGGGTCAATTACCAGACTATCGAACGATCTGAGATCAACCACGAAAGGAAATCCGTCGGATCTCAGCACGAGCCAGGCGATGTCTTCAAAATACAGGGATGCTGTGGCAAATGCTGCCGAGACGGAGAATAATATCAATAGTTTGCAAACCATTGATGCCTGGATGCAGAAAACGCAGGCAATTCTGTCGGATATGTCGGAGGTAGCTGGATCATCGTCCGATTCGTCAGGGAGCACGGATGGCAGTGCTCAGATCCAGGGTCAATTTGGGATGATGCAGCAGGAATTGATGCGCGTGGGGCAGAATAGACAGGGGCAGGTTCTCAAAGGAACAGGTTTTGCGTCAGCGGCGACACCGTCATGGTATTCAACGCTATGCAGCACTAATCTGGATCCATCGTCGCCGGATGGATCGAAAACTGTCTCCGATGCTGCGCGGGATGGCGTCGCCGATTTGGATGCGAAGAGAAAGATCGTAAGCGACGAAATGAAAAGTTCGGAATCGGCATTGGCGGAGATTCGAAGTCAAATTGCGAACATGCGGGCAACGGGAAGCGGAATACAAAACATTGAACTTGCGCAGGAGACGGCGCAATCCGCAGGCGGATCGATAGTTACGGAGGTAGGCACAGCCCTGTTGGCACAAGCCAATGCTTTGCCTGGAAGCGTGATGAATCTTGTCGCGCCCACATCTGGCTGACAGCGAAACGACAGAACGGAGAACAACAATGAATAAATCGAGCGGTAATTTACGTTCCATAGAGGATATGACGATTCGAAGTCTCAATGACTCTGCTGCTGGGCTCAAGGCGCTTTGCCGGGACAGCGTCCTGTGTGCAGAATTGCTATTCAGCGATATTGGGAACGCCATGGAACGATTCAATGGTCTGGCCGCTAACATCAGGAAGTTCTATGTTTTCGAAAACGATGTACGTTCCACGTTTGGGATCAAAGGGGAAGACCTTCGAGACGCCGCAGGCAATCTGACGGATGCCGACAGCGCTCTTTGCTCTGTCATGGATGATATGATTGGCAGATTGGACAAGCGTGATTTTGCGGCGCTTGCCGAAATTTTAAAGATTGGCGTACCAGCGGTGTTGGACAGGTTCATAAGCCTTCTTCCTTTGCTGCGGCAGCATATTCAGAATGAACAACTCACCACAACCTGACAGGGGCACTGATAATAATATTGACGACAGGCTGTCGCGGCTCGCCGGCGTAGATCCTGCGGGTGCCGGGATGTTGAGAAACGTTTTCAATTCTGGCGATCAGCTTACAGCATCGGTGCCATCTGCGTTTGCGACGTTACTCACATTATCGTGGGTTCGTCAGAATGCTGCCACTGAGGCACCGGATATCGTGATTGTGCCTGGTTCCGGGACCGGATTGGATCTTGGAACATTAATGAATGAATTACCGAGACACTGCAGAGTTCTCTGGATGGAAGTCGATCCTGTCCTGGCTGCGAAAGCCTTTCTGCGCTGGCCAGTGGAGGAATATGTGGCGGATGGGCGCATGCAAATGGTGTTGGGCCTCGACGAGAAGCTTGCGGAAAAGCGCTTTCTGGAGACGTGGAATTTGAATCATTCGGCCATGTTTAAAATCTGCGACCAGCTCAATGTCAATCCGGATGCCGACCGTTTCTATAACAAAGTGCTTCGATCCATCTGCAAATCCGTGTCGCTTGATCTCTTCAATATCGGAACATTGATTTGCAGGGGCGGGTTGTGGCAGATGAACACACTCACCAATCTTCCTGTGTTGCTTCGGAATCCGGGCGTAAAGGCGCTGTTTGGTGCATTCCCGCGAAAACCGGCGCTGGTAGTTGGCGCCGGCCCCTCACTTGACGCTGCGTTGCCACATCTTGTCGCCTGTGCAAAGGGGTTCGTCATCATCAGCACAGGTACGGCTTTGCGTGCCCTGAAGAAGGTTGGAATTCGTCCCGACATCGTTGTGGCAGTGGATGGACATCCGTTGACGGCATCGCAATTCGAGACGCCCTGTGGAGATCTTTATCTTGCCTGTTCGACACTTGCCTTTCCGCCCGGATTGCGGAAGTTCAAAGGCCTCTTTTCCGGTACGCTTGACGCCAATCCTATTGATAAGTGGTTCGATGAGGTGACGGAGCAACACGGCCAATTGCTGGCAGCCGGCACTGTAACTTCATCGGGTGTTGATCTCGCAGTTCAAATGGGATGCGATCCTGTTGTAACAATAGGGTTTGATTTGAGTCTGGCTGAGGACGGCACCACGCATGCCTCGAACACCATGTATCACGGAGTGCGCGTGGCTCCAGACGAGCAGAAATTGGTTCGTTTACCGGGTAATTACCGCGAGACTGTGGCAACAACCAGACAATTTCAGCTCTATGCAACATTGCTGGAACGATACGTCGAAGGTCATCCGTACGTGCAGTTTGTTAACGTCACGGACGCTGGCATCAGAATCAAAGGGATGTCACTGGTTCGCGCAGCAAGGCTGGGCGAATTCTCGACGTTACCTTTTGATGCGGCGGGAATCGTGGCGCGAATCCATCGCGGAGCAAGCAGGGATTACGGTGCGGAGGTCACAACTGAATTAACCAATCACTTGAAAAGGTTGAATTCCGTGGCTGATACCGCACGGCGGGCTGCCGCGATATGCAACAGGCTTATGATCATGCCTGGGTCACGGGACCCGGATTCTGTGGAAACAATGAAGCGGCTGATGGTCGAATTGGATGAGAAGGACATGGCTCTTCAAGAAATGAAGGCATGTTCATTTCTGCTCGAAATGAGTTTGCGACCAGCATGCTTTTGGATGGCGACGCGCAAGACTGAGGATGAACAATCATATTCCGAGACGGTCTTCACCTACAAGAGATGGCGCCAATTCTATGAACAGATCGCAGGGGCTGCAATGTGGACGCGGGATGTCGTGGAGCAGGCGCTGGATGGGATCAAACCAAGAGAACCGGATACGGAGTGTGACGGCGAAGTAATGCGTACGGACATGATTTTACAGGCGGTGTAATTGTAAGTGGCAAGGTAGATCGGCACACAACAAGTCATATAGGAGTAAATCGATGGCTACAAATAGAGAATACCAGGCGGTTCATATTGCAACGGCGAGTCCGATGGAACTTGTGCTGATGCTCTACGATGAAGCGATAAGATCACTGGACAAGGCGGAGGCTGCGTTCGCCATCAAGGATCCTTCGCGCATTGAGCAGATTGGCAACAATGTGCTCCATACACAGGATGTGATTACAGAACTTGCCATCTCGCTCGACATGGAGAAGGGCGGGGAAATAGCGCATAATCTCCAGAGATTGTACGATTTTATGCTGCGTCATCTTTCTCAATCTGATGTCAAGAAAGACCTGAAGGGCATCTGTGATGTTCGCAAGATGCTATGTGATCTCAAAGAAGCGTGGAGTGAAGTCGCCAAGAAGGAACAGCCTTCCGAGGCGACGCAAAGAAACATGTCGCTATGCAGTACAATCAAAATCACAGGCTGATGTTTCCATGACGGATAATCCCGTCAATCTAATCCGCATTGGCGATGAAGTGGAGCATGCTGTTTGCGCGGGTGATGGCAACGGTGTGATGCGTTTGATGGGGCAATGGATGGCGTGCATTCATAAGTCCATGCGGTCAGGCAAGTGGACAGATGTCGAGCTAAACGACATTTTGCATGATTGTATTGTGCGGAATCAGAAATGGCTCGCAATAGCCGTCGAAGGACAAAAGCAGCGGGCTCAGGAACTGGGGCGGAGAGCGCAAATTGACAGAAAACAAGTCCTGGTTCGCAGGATGTATCAAAACAATGTCCCTGCATCTGAGGGACATATCGTCAGAAGAGGCTAATTCGCCTCCCCGATGTTTTTTCTGGATCGGTTGCCAACGTTAATCACTTCTGGTATTCTCATGGCATGCAACCCGCTTACAAAGCAAGTGTGAAACAGAGATTGTCGGTTCTCATTGTGGAGGATGAGAATTTGCTGGCAAAAGCGACGTCCCGGTTCCTTCAGCTTAATGATTACAGGACAGAGATTTGCGCAAATGGATCGCTGGCGCTGAAGAGACTGAAGGACGGTGCATTTGATGCGTTGGTAACGGATATTGGGATACCAGGAACAAGTGGAGAAGTTTTAGTGGAATGGTGTGTCGAGGCTGCAGGGCTGCAGCGTATTGTCGTAATTTCCGGCAGTGATCATGTGCGAATATCGGCTCGCGGAACCAGAGGAAGGGTTAAATTTCTGCGTAAACCGTTCGATTTTGCGGACTTGCTTCTATGTCTTTCCGGGATGCGAGCGAGGCCTGATGTGAGTGTCGGAGGCTAGATATCGAAATTACGGTTGTTTTTAACTGAATCAAAAGCATTTTTGGAAAAACACGGCGATGGCTGTCAGCACACAAACGAACCAAGTCTATAGGAAAGAATATTTTGTGAACGCACAAAATGTTCTCAGCTCCAGTAAGGGGGCCGATAAACGTCCAAAGCGGGTTGTCTCGTCGGTTTTTGACTCCGCTGCTGTATGCATGTCGGATCAGCCTGTTGTTATACACGGGACCGCCCAATCGCAAATACGAGTGGATACAATCACGGAAGGCTCCAGAATCACAAGAATCAAGATTGCGTGTCCGTGCGGGCGGACGACCGAAATGAAAGTGCAGTATGAAAGCTGAAATACTGCAATGGTACCAACAGGGCGGAGAGGGGGTGTTTTAGTATGCATTGTGCAATACTGACATCAAGATGGAGATATGTACTCTGTCTTATTATTGCGGTTGTCTTGGAGCTTCAAGGTTGCGCTATTTATCGTGGCGTCGATTTCGGGCACTGGGCTGGCCGTCCGGAGAAACGGACATTGACGCATGTTTTTAATCAGAAACAGACACGTGTACCTACGAATGAAGAGTTCGTTCTGATACTGTTCCCCATGGGAAACATACAGGATGAATATCGCTCTTCCCTTCACACCTGCATTTTCAAGGAGGCCCAGCAAAATACACCTGGGAAGGTGACGATGCTTGAAATTGACAGGCATCTGGCGGAGTATGTAAACGAGAAGAATCTGGTTCCTACGCCAGGACTGTTTGATTTTCAGGAAGTGGGGCGGGTTGGACAGATATTGGGCGCCTCTCATGTGGTTTGTGTATGGGTGAATAAAGCGAGATTCTGCGTGCCTCAAGACCTGGAACTCTACTTCGCTGTGGTGGAATCTGGCGATGGGAAGGTTGTGGCGGAGATGAATGGACAATTTGACGCATCTGAACAAGAGGTTTCCATGGCGATGAACGACTACCTGCAGGCATGCCGTGCCAGGCAGTTTGACCGGACGAACCTGGATTTCATCCAGAAATCGCCCCTTGAATACCAGGCGTTTGTGGCGCATGAATGCATGAAGGCGCTTCTATCAGGTTTATGGAAGAAGAAGACTTAACATCGCCAGATATATGCCGATATAAGCGATGGAGGCGGTTCGTATGGACATTATACAAAGCATGCTCGATAAGGTGGGAATCTCGTCTGTTTCTCGTCGCATTAACAGCCCCACGCAGGAGAAGTCCGAAAATGAGGCGGAAATTCCTGTTCCGAGTCATAATGACGATCAGGCAGATACGTCTACGCTTAGCCGGCTCATGTCAAAAAGTGCAGGCGATTTGGCCGAAGAAATGAGTTCCAGGCCTGAGGTCGTTGCCCGTTTCGCCAACGCCAAGGACAATGTTGATCTGTCGGATTCCGCAATTGCCACCATTCTCAGGCGGATGGCGGGCTGAAGATAAAAGTGCAGGTTTCCGAGACTTCTCTGTTTGAGATCAGTTGATTCTAGCAATAGGTGGCATTTCGTCGTTGAACTCACAATTTCCCATCCTGACATCCGCTTCTCTTCACGGCTGGTTACCACGCCAGGTAATGCCTGTTGGAATAACGTTTGCACCGTTCTTGACAGAAAAGCGGTAATCTGTCAGAAGTGTGCTTCAATGTTGCTGATAATTGTTCCATAATATTATACGGCACAACTTCAAAAATAGGAGGCATTTTGTCAACATCACAGAGGAAAGTATCAAGGAAACAAAAGAATATATCCGACGGCCAAATGGCGATGACGTCTGAAGCTTTGAGAGCTGGCTACGAACATCATCTCCGTTATACTCTTGCCCGCGATAGATACACGGCTACGCCTCGTGACAGATATTACGCTCTGGCACTTGCCGTGCGAGATCGTGTAGTCGAACGATGGATTGCCACCCAACAAACGCATCATTTGAACAACGTTAAGCGCGTATATTATCTCTCGTTGGAATTCCTGATCGGGCGACTCCTTGGAAACAACGTGATAAACCTCAATCTTGAAGAAGTCTGCCGGGATGCGATGTCGGAAATAGGGCAGGACTGGAACGTCCTGCGAGATTTTGAAGTAGATGCAGGCTTGGGCAACGGTGGTTTGGGCAGGCTCGCCGCATGTTTCATGGATTCGCTGTCAACTCTCAAGTTTCCAGCCATAGGCTATGGCCTTCGCTATGATTACGGCATATTCAATCAAAGAATAAGCAATGGTTACCAAATCGAAGAACCAGACGCATGGCTGAAGAACGGATGTCCGTGGGAGATCCAGCATCCCGAATTCTCCCTGCCAGTGCGATTCGCGGGTGAAGCTCAGTCTTCGTCCGAATCAAGCGGCTCAAAATGGACGTGGGCATCTGATCAGGTTGTTGTTGGAGTTCCGTACGACCTGCCGATAGTTGGTTATGGCGGAGAAGCTGTAAACACGCTGCGTCTCTGGTCTGCCAGGGCGGCCGAGGATTTCCGCCTGAATGAATTCAATAAAGGCTCCTATGTCGAGGCGGTTCAAACAAAGGTTCTCGCCGAAAACCTCACAAAGGTTCTTTATCCAAACGACGATGTCCTGGTGGGGAAGGAACTCAGATTGCGGCAGGAATACTTCTTTGTGGCGTGTTCGCTTCAGGATATCATTCGACGTTTTAAGGCCGATAACAAGGATTTGCACCATCTTCCTGACAAGGTGTTCATACAGATGAACGATACTCATCCGTCCCTGGCCGTGCCTGAATTTATGCGGCTTCTTATGGACGTTGAGGGTTTGGGCTGGGATGAGTCGTGGAAGATCACCACGGCTTGCATGGGATATACAAATCACACAATTCTGCCGGAAGCCCTCGAAAAGTGGCCGCTCGACATGCTGGGGCATCTTCTCCCAAGGCATTTGAGCATCATCTATGAGATCAATTCTCGTTTCCTGCGGTCAGTGGCCATGAAATACCCTCTTGACTCAGATCGGCTTAAAAGGATGAGCATTATTGAAGAGGAGCCAAGCCGGAACGTGCGCATGGCGCATCTTGCCGTTATTGGATCATGTTCTGTCAATGGCGTAGCACAATTACACTCACGGTTGTTGAGAGAACAATTGTTGCGCGATTTCGCGGAATTCTGGCCAGAGAAATTTAATAATAAGACCAATGGTATTACGCCGCGGCGATGGCTTCTCAAGGCCAATCCTGGACTGGCAGGGCTGATATCTGAAGCAATAGGGAAGAAATGGATAACAAACCTCGAAGAGTTGCGGAATATCGAGCGATTCGCATCCGATAAGTCTTTTGTAGAGAAATTTCGCAAGGTCAAGGACAGGAACAAGACCGCATTGGCCGCTTACATTCAACAGGAATTGGGCATCGTTGTCTCGCCGCAGTCTATCTTCGATGTCCAGGTGAAACGCCTGCATGAATACAAGCGCCAATTGCTTCTCGTTCTGTACATCATCATGCTGTACAACCGGATCAAAGATGATGCGTCCGTTGATATTGTGCCCAGAACGTTCATATTTGCGGCAAAGGCTGCGCCAGGTTTTTTCATGGCAAAGCTCATCATTAAGTTCATCCATCAAGTTGCTGATGTCATCAACCACGATCCGCAGGTGGCAAACAGGTTGAAGGTCGTCTTTCTTCCGAACTATCGTGTCTCGCTGGCCGAGAGAATCATTCCTGCAGCAAACTTGAGTGAACAGATTTCGCTGGCGGGGACTGAAGCATCCGGCACTGGGAATATGAAGTTCCAGCTGAACGGCGCTCTCACCATCGGAACGCTGGATGGCGCCAATATCGAAATAAAAGAAGAGGTTGGTGACGACAATATCTTTATCTTTGGCATGACGGCCGAGGAAGTCCTTGCCAAGCGTCCATCCTATAATCCCAGGGCGATATATGAGTCTGATCCTGCAATTCGCAGGACGATCGATATGATTGACAAAAATTACTTCAGCATGGTCGAAAATGGAATATTCCAGCCTATCGTACGCTCCCTCCTCGACGGCGACCATTACATGCTGCTTGCCGATCTTCGTTCCTATGTCGAAACACAGGAGCAAGTGGACAAGAACTACAGGAATATCAGTCTGTGGGATCGAAAAGCCATACTCAATGTGGCTCGTTCCGGCAAGTTCTCGTCGGACAGGACCATTCGTGAGTACGCCAATGACATTTGGAAAATACAGCCTTGTGCAGTAGATCTCAACTATGGCGATCGTTTGGACAAGAAACAGCAACAGTAATGTCGAATTCTCCTACGGGATCAATGATGTGGCTCGTTTTGAATAGCTGCGGCGATCTTTAATACGCCGGGGCTCCAGTGATTCTACCTGCCTGGAACGAGTTTGGCGTAGCCAGTGGATAGTTCCGATTTCCCCGCCATGGCACCTTTATATGGCGCGTTTGATGGATGCGGAAAAAAATGCCGCATTGTTTTCGTGCGCATATCATGGATGTTGCCAACGTGTTTCCATGGTGTGGCAAGCTGTCATCTTCCAATTCCCCTCCATTGTCTGGCATACAGCATGCTTTTACATCGGCGTGAACTCCGGTTCTTACAGCTCGATATTCAGAATGGCTGCAGGGCACGCAGAAAGCGTGGACGCCATCTCCCAGAATCTGGCGAATTGCAGCACTCCGGGATACCGGAAGGTTGAAGTTTCTCACAAAGTCTTCAGCACTCTTCTCGGAGAGGCCGCCAATGCTTCCACGTCGCAGAAGGACGGTGCAGCATTCGATCCCATGACTGTGAACTTCGCGCAGGGATCGGTCCAGCCGACCGAGCGTCCTCTGGATTTCGCTCTAAGGGGCTCGGGATTCTTTGTGGTTTCCAAGGATGGCAAGGACTACTACACGCGAAAAGGCGATTTCTCGCTGGACCCAAACGGGGCTCTTTTGAATTCGGAGGGATTGGAAGTCCAGGGCGAGGATGGGCCTATCAGGCTTCCTTCGGACACTGTCCTCAATGAGCTTACCGTGAACGATGACGGCACTTTGCTCGCTGGTGGTCAGAACCTCGGCAAACTCAATATAGCCACGTTTCAGGATAATTCGCAACTGCTGCGCGCTGGAACAACGTTGTTTCAGGCGCCTCAGGGCGTCCAACCGACATCTGGAGATCCAGGTGCGAAAGTCTCCGGACGCGCGCTGGAACAGAGCAACACGTCGGTGTGTGAAGAGATGGCGGATTTGATCAAGACCGTTCGTGCGTATGAGGCGTGTCAGAAAATGATACAGAACGACGATGATAAAACCGGCAAGATGATCCAGCAGATGGGATAGCAGCGGGTAAGTCCGTCAGAAAGAAGGAGTGCAACTATGGAAAGAGCACTATGGTCAGGCGTCACTGGCATGCAAGCGCAGGAACTTGCCATGGACACAATAGCTAACAATCTTGCGAACGTATCGACCAACGCATTCAAGGCCAGTCGAATCAATTTTCAAGACATGCTCTACACTGTCATGCGCACGCCCGGCGCCGCAACGAGCGGCGGAAGCAGTCAGGTCCCGGATGGAATCCAGATCGGACATGGAACCAGAGTGGCGGAGATATCGCACTCGTTCAGCCAGGGAGCGCTGAAGGAAACAGGTCGCGATCTCGATCTCGCCATCGAAGGCGACGGTTTTTTTGAAGTAACCCAACCCGACGGGACGCTTGCATATACGCGTGACGGCTCGTTTCGCAAGACATCTTCAGGCCAGGTCGTCACGACCGATGGATACCAGGTCAATGGCTTTGACGCTATTGATAACGGTACGACAGAGGTCACTATCGGGGGCGACGGCTCCTTTACGACCCTCGTCAACGGCGCCGTCGTAACGAAGACCAATGTAACTCTCTGTCGTTTCCCGAATCCTGAAGGGCTGAGAAGCATGGGGCGTAATCTGTACGTACCGACAGATGCCAGCGGTCCTGTCGAAAATGGCATTATACCCGGTGAAAATGGCACAGGGACGCTGTCTCAACGTTTTGTCGAAACCTCTAATGTCAGTGTGGCTGAAGAGCTGGTTGGAATGATTCGTGCGCAAAGGGCGTTTGAAGCGAACTCCAAAGCCATTAAGGCCAGCGACGATATGATGTCAGAAACCAACAGTTTGCGAAGGTAATTCATGATGAACAACAGTCGTAGCTGTAACTGTTCGATTCCGCCACACCTGAGAATCAAATTGTTGTACGCCACGGTGGTAGAATTAGTTCTTATGGTGAGCATGCTGTCTGGAGCATCGCTTGTCGCCAATGCAGGCACTGAAATAGTTCTGCTTATGAAGCCCGATGTGACCGTCTCCGGCGCGCAGGTCACTATAAGTGATCTCGCCGAGGATCCTTCTTCCCTGCCGAGCAATTGGGAAGATCGCCAGATTATGAAATCTCCAGAACCGGGAAAGTCGGCGAGTCTGCCGTTGATGCGGATCGCATCGGCCCTTCATCAGTATCCTGACATGGCCGACGTCACATTGCGTGGCGCCGTATATGTGGACATTCACAGGGAAGGCACAGCTCTGGATCTCGAGCGTGTCAAAGAAGCAGTTGAAGAATACGTCGCCGGTAAAGATGACTGGAAAGACCTGAAGGTCAAGACTGAATTTGTCAAGCCGTCTGAATGCATCATGGTGGTTACAACCAACGTGACCGTCAATGTTCTGGATTTTGATTATGACGCCCGCTTCAACGCTCATATGTTCAGGCTGGAACTGCGGGCAGTGGACGGCAGTGTCCAACAGTTAAAGATTCCCGTCAGAGTCTCGATGCAAGCACAGGCATGGGTGGCTGCACGTCCACTCAAGGAAGGCGCGGTGCTTGCCGATGGCGACGCGAGAGCTGAATGGATCACAACGGATGCTAGCGGTCGCAATTACATTCCGGCGTCTGATCCGGTTGCTGGATACGAGGTGCAACGACCGATGCTTGCAGGCGAACCGATTATTAAGACAGCCGTGAGACAGCCAGTTTGTGCGGAGAAGGGTTCTGCCATCGAAGTTACTGCCCGTCGCGGCGATTTAGAAGTATCAGTCCGATCCAAGGCTTTGAGCAGGGGGCGTCGTGGAGATGAGATTATGTGTCTTAACGAGAGTTCCAAACGCCAGATATTGGCCAGATTAACGGCGTCGGGCAAAGCTGATCTGGTTGGGTTATGAATACTGGCAACTGAATGAGGATAAACGTGAAAAGATACAACGTTCTTATACTGTCATTAACGACCTGTGCCTTGATTGCGTGTGATCTGTTTGCTAACGATGAAACGCCGGAATGGTCCTTTGCCCGGCGACTGATGTCCGACAGGGTGGCTAGAAATGTCGGGGATCTTCTCACCGTCGTGATTAGCGAAGTGTCGTCCGCCTCAATGGATGCGAAACAATCCACGGACAAGAGCATCGATATTGGGGGGTCTGCCAGCATGTCTCATGCAACGGTCGATTCCAGGGCAACGCCGTGGACGAATGCCACGCTTCCATCGATTACAGCAAGCGGCGACCGGAAGTTTGCCGGAAGCGGGTCCATGCAAAACGACGGAAACCTGTCCGGAGCAGTCACAGTCAGAGTGATTGATATTCTGCCCGGCGGCCACCTTCTCATAGAAGGAAAACGGACCCTCGTGGTTCAGAACGAATCATTGACCTTTACTGTGATGGGGACGGTGAGACAGGAGGATGTTGCATCAGACAATACTGTCAAGTCGTCTCAAATTGGCGATCTGACAATCAGGTATCAGTCGGATGGATCGGTTGCCAAGACGGCGAAAAAAGGTCTCTTATCATCCTTTGTTGATTGGGTGGATCCATATTGAAAGCAGCCTCGATAAAAACACAAAAGTGCATTATGTCGAACAGCATAGCTGCGCGCCTTCCGTTGTTGGCTATTGCATCATCTCTTCTTGTCGTCGGGATGGTTTGTTCTTCCGAAGCCATAGAGGCCAGACTCAAGGATATTGCCCGGATTGATGGACTGCAGGATTCTGAACTCATTGGTTACGGAGTTGTGGTCGGGCTCAGCGGAACAGGCGATCAGGATCTTGACCAGACCAAGCGGACGATAGCGAATATTCTCATGAATTTCCAGATGTCAATACCATACACAGATATCAAGAGCAAAAATGTGGCCGCAGTAATGGTGACCGCAAGGGTTCCTGCCTTTCATCAAAAAGGCGACCGGGTCGATGTTCAGGTATCTTCGATGGGTGATGCCAAATCGCTCGAGGGTGGAGTTCTTTTGATGACGCCAATGCTGGATGCCAACGGCAAACTGTACGCCCTTGCACAGGGCAGCTTGAGCATCGGCGGTTACAGCACAGGTTCCTCCGCTGCGGGTGGGGATGCCAAAACTAAAAACTATACCACCGTCGGGCGCATCCCTGCGGGCGCAACCATTGCCAGGGACCAAGTAGCTGATTTTCTTCAAAATGGGCGTATCCGCCTGATTCTACATCATCCTGATTTCACGACTGCGGACAGGATCGTTCATGTCATTAACGGGAAGTATGAAGGTTCAACCGTGGCGGTTGATGCTGGAACGGTTGTAGTGAGAATACCTGATTCCATGTTGGATCTTAATGAAACGCCGGGCTTCATTGCGGGCATAGAGGGGCTCATGGTAGTTCCGGATTCGGAATCTAAAATAATAGTAAATGAAAGAACAGGCACAATTGTGATGGGCGGCAACGTGCGGATCGGTGAAGCAATTGTGGCGCACGGGAACCTTACCGTTCATATTGGAAGCACACTGTCAACGTACATGCCGCAACCATTCACCAAAGACAAGCCGGTTGTCACTGAGAAAATGACCGATGAAACGAAAGAGGAACCGGCCAAAGTATTCCTTGTGCCAGGAACGGCGACCGTCCAGGACCTGGCTGAAATACTTAACCAACTGGGAACAACGCCTCGTGACATGATTTCGATTCTCGAGGCTTTGCGGAATCTCGGGGCCATTCAGATGGACGTAGTCTCAATGTAGCAGGAGATGCATGAATATCGATTCGTCACATAATACGGGTTCCGTCGCTGCGGGCGGAGCATCTGCGACGTCATCGCAGGATGCGCGCTTGCGAGGAGTCTGCCGTGACGTGGAAGGGGTGTTTCTCAGTCTGCTCATGAAAGAGGGGCTAAAGGGGATGATCGAAGGCGAGGATGACATGAGCCACGCGTCCGGGATGATGGAGAACACTGTGGAACAGGTCGCGAATCAAATGGCGTCTACCGAATCGTTGGGCATAGCCAGGATGCTTTATCAGGAGGTCTCCGCTTCTACGAATGTGCACAAAGGAGGGTCTGCGCATGCGTGATTTAGAGGGCAAAACCGAAAAAGAGATGATTGAGCTCTCGCTGGCGGAAATGGAAAACGCTGCTGCAATGATGCGGAAGGCTCTTCTGTCGAGACGTCAGGATGCGATTATGGCATCAGTTGAGCATCAGGAACTTCTCATGAAGCAATTTGAGGGGATCTGGAATGTGAAGCCGTATGACAAAGGGGAGGGTGCCGAATCGCTTCGGGCGGCTGCGGTGCGGATCAAACGTATGTTCAGGCGAAACGCTGTTATTGCAAGAACATTCCTCGATTTGATTCGAGGTACCATCGAAAGTCTTAATGCAGGCGCCGGTCGCCAATCGTGCTCTTATGACGAAACAGGGCGAGCCAGCAGCAGGGGTGCAGTTCCATTACTTGTTCAGTGTCAGGGGTAAGACATGGCATCATTAAATGATTCTATGACCATCGCAAGAAGCGGCATCGAGGCTGCTCAAACGCGCCTGTCGGTAATCAGCCACAATATTTCCAACATCAATACGGATGGCTATCACACGCAGCAGACCGTATTGGGTACGAATCCACCTCTCAGTCCTAATTCAAGCACTATTAGCAACTACGATATTGGGACTGGTGTCAGCGTCATGGATGTTACCAGAGCCTATAACCAAACCCAGGAGACGCAATATCTTGCTCTAAACAGCACCACGGCGACAAATACAACGCTCAGCAATACGTTGCAAAGTCTGGAATCTCTCACGAACAGTACCGTTTCCGGCGGGGCCTTGACGGACTATCTGAACAACTTCTGGGCGGCCTGGCAGAATGTGGCTAATGACCCTTCAGATATGTCCATGCGCAGCGCATTATTGGAATCGTCCGCAACGCTTACGCAGGCATTCAATTCTGTTGCGGCAAATCTCGATAGCTATAACTCGCAGCTTATCAGCGGCACTGGTCCGGCGTATACCGGCGCGATTGCGTCAGATGTTGAGGAAATCAACAGCGACGCGGCTCAGATTCAAACTCTCAATGCCCAGATCAACACAGCCAAGGTTGAGAATATCACCGTGAACGATTTGATGGACAAGCGTGATTCGCTCGTCAAGGACATCAGCGGCAAGGCTGGAATTACTCTTGATACTGATGGGACAATCAAGATAGACGGTCAAGTGCTTGTCTCCGGGGACGGCACGGTGCAGAATAATCTGACGATAACTTCCGGTTCGCCACCGCAATTCACCTTGGCCGGCAATTCTGTGACGATTTCCGGTGGTGAGTTGGACGGCTATGTGCAGACGACTGGCACCATCGCCTCGCTGCAAAGCCAACTTGATACGTTCGCATCTGAGCTGATCAACCAGGTCAATACTCTGCACACGGCCGGATACGACCTTTCAGGAACGGCTGGTGTGGACTTTTTCACTGGCACAGGCGCTGACAATATCCAGGTAAGCTCCGCACTCTACAACTCCGCCAACCCTCTTCTGAGCCATCCGGAGCTTGTGGCGGCATCTACGACGCTGACTCCCGGTACTCCGCCCACTCCGAATGTCGGCGACGGAACCAATGCGCTGGCGATAGCCGATCTGGCCAATTCCAATCTGCCCGATTTGTCGAACCAGACGTTCGCCGGCTATTTTACCAATATGACGACAGATCTTGGCGCCCAGGCGCAATCAGCCACTGAAGTTTCCGACGACAATACAACGGCATTGAACGCTTATCAAACCGCGATACAGGGTACTGACGGGGTCAATCTGGACGAAGAATTGCTGGACATGATGAGTGCGCAGCGGGCGTTCGAGGCTGCGTCCAAGGTGGCCACGACCACGGATTCAATGTTGAACACGTTGATCAATGTGATGACTTGATGACAATCGTATATTATGAAAGGAGGATAATGTGGACAGAGGCGTGGAAATTAGAAAAAGAAAAACAGGGAGTCAGGATGTTGTTGAGGCTGTAAACGAGAGCATACTGGCTTTGGCCGGACATCTTGCGGAGTATGTGTCGGTTCTGAAACGGGCAGAAAATGGGTTGGCGGTTCGTAATAAACAAAGGGCTTGATAACGCATGGGGCACAGGCATAGACACAAACTGGATGCAAATCCGGGCGTGGACGGATTTCTGACGGAGATCCGCCCCGAGCCTGTTGTCATTGTGGGAGCCGGTTCATTCCTCGGTGATCTGATTCATCTCGTTCGGGAACATCCGGAATTTTCGATTATCGGCATTCTGGACCCGAGTCCAACGCTTCGCGGGCAGTTCGTGGAAGATATCCCCATTCTTGGTTGGCTTGGCGACATCCCAGCCCATATTAGAAACGCCGTCATAGCAAATCCAGCACACTCCAAGGCTTTTGACAGGGAATCCGTCTTCAGGATTCTTCATATGAGGGGAATCCGTATGCCGATTTTGAGGGCCGGATCATGCCAATGCGCCAATGATGTGGAACTGAAGGCAGGAACCATGCTGCTGCCTGGCTGCACAGTCAAAAGCGGGGTTCGACTTGGCCTTAACGTCCTCCTCGGGAACAATTGCCGCATTGAAACGGGCGTTGCACTCGCAGATCACACCACGATAATGCCCGACACGAATCTCAATCTCATTGTCGGCGAGAAACAGAAAGCAAATCCCGCATCACGCGTAGAGGCCGCCCTGGCCACTGCAAATGAATCCATTCAGAATACGATGAGGCGGATGAACGAATCATCTCTGGAAATCATTCTGGTTGTGAACGAGAATGGCATACTGCTCGGCACAGTGACGGATGGAGACATTCGCCGTGGCATATTGGCTGGAATCGATGTCGAACAGCCGGCTTCCATGATCATGAATCCGAATCCAATCACAGTCAGCATCGGTACATCCGGCGTTGAAATGATCAGAATCATGCGAAGCCGTTCCATCCGCCACCTGCCGGTAGTGGATGGCGCCAATCGTCCAATCGGGCTCGAAAGGATGGAGACGCTCTTTGACAATATGGCCGGTTCCAATGCCGTTGTGATGGCTGGTGGAATGGGTACACGCCTGAAACCGATAACGGAGAAGATCCCGAAGCCGTTGATTCCTGTCGCAGGCAGGCCGATACTCGATCACATCATGGAGAGTTTGGAGTGCGAAGGCATCGAGCGGGTTGTGCTGTCGTTGAATTACCTTGGCTGTCAGATCCGCGATCATGTTGGGAACGGAAGTCGCTACAGAACAAGAGTGGATTACCTGACCGAAAAGAAACGCCTGGGGACAGCAGGGGCATTATCTCTCCTTCGTCCGCGGCCGAGAAAGCCATTCCTTGTGATGAATGGGGACCTTATTACCGGGTTGAGTTTCTCCAAGTTGTTTCAATTTCAAAGGGAACATGATTACGCAATGACCGTGTGTGTGAGGCGGCACAACATGCAAGTTCCGTACGGGGTTGTTGACATCGAGGATGGTCAGGTAACTGGCATTCGCGAGAAGCCGATGTATCGTTTCTTCGTTAACGCCGGCATATATGTGCTGGCGCCGGCATGCCTTGGTTGTCTCCCTGAAAACAAATATTTTGACATGACCGACCTGATTCACATGATGGTGGAAAGAGGCGAGAGGGTTGGCGTTTTTCCAATAATCGAATATTGGAGGGATGTTGGCACGCACGCCGATCTCGCTGCCGCTGCAGCTGAGCAGAACACGCCTGAAATGGGAGATGACAAGGAAGAACTGGCTGCACGGCAGACAGGGGTGACAGCGTGAACTTATCCGGACGAACTGTGCTCGTGACCGGCGCCTGTGGTTTCATCGGAAGCCATCTCACTGAGGCGCTTGTCAAGGGCGGCGCCAAGGTTCGTGCTCTCGCTTTTTACAACGCCAGGGGATCGCTTGGCTGGATCGAGGATATGCCACATGAAGTCAGGAACAGCGTAGAAGTGATCTCCGGAGATGTGAGGGATACGGAACAGATTGGAAGTGTAATAGGGGAAGGAGACGTTGTCTTCCATCTGGCGGCTCTCATCGGGATTCCATATTCCTACGTCGCTCCGCGCTCCTATGTGGAGACAAATGTCACTGGAACATTGAATGTCCTTGAGGCGTGCCGCCGGAACAAGGCGGCGAAGGTTCTTGTCACTTCAACCAGTGAGGTCTACGGTTCAGCCTTGAGAGTTCCAATTGACGAAGATCATCCCCTGCAGGCTCAAAGCCCTTATTCTGCTACAAAGATAGCGGCCGAAAAACTTGCGGAGAGTTATATCAGGTCATTCGATCTGCCTGCTGTCATTGTTCGCCCTTTCAATACTTTTGGACCTCGACAATCGGCCCGTGCCGTGATTCCCACCTTACTCATGCAGATTGCCGGAGGCGCAGGCGACGTGAGCCTTGGGGACGTCTCCACAACGAGGGATTTCAACTACGTATTGGACACCGTTGATGGATTTATCAGGCTGGCTGCTTGCGATAACGCCATCGGACGGACGGTTAATATCGGGACTGGGGTGGAGGTGTCCATTGCCAGGCTCGCGGATATTGCACAGGAGATCAGCGGTGTAAAGATTCGCCTCACACGCGATGAGCAGAGGATTCGTCCATGCGCCAGTGAAGTGCGACGGCTTTGCGCGGACGCATCCCTTTTGAAGACTTTGACAGGTTGGGCTCCAAAAGTCGGAATCGAAGAAGGTTTGCGCATGACTTTGGAATGGATGAAAGAGGGGCACGGCGAATATGATACGCAACGCTATTACCGCTGAGCGGCAGCCAGCCCGACGCGCTGTCAAGGCCGTGATCTTCGGCCTTGACGACACTCTGTATTCGGAGCGCGAATACATCATGAGTGGATTTCGCGCCGTGGCTCGCTATGTCCACAATATTTACGGCGTGGACATCCTGAACGATTTGATCGAGGTGTATCAGGCAGGCGAGCATGCAGATGTTGTCGGGTGCACACTGCGCCGGAGATTCAAGAGTGTTGAAGAAAACGTCATTCGCAACGTGATCCATGTCCTTTTGGGGCATCAACCGAGGATACGTCTTTTTCAGGACGCCAAGCTGGCGTTGGCGCTTTTGTCCAGAAAACACATAATGATGGCCGCCGTCACTGTAGGGCAATCCGGGGCCCAGAGACGGAAAGTGGAGGCGCTTGGCCTAGATACCTGGCTCGATACGATCACGCACACAGCTGAACTGCTCGCATCCTCGGAATTGGATCAGGCTTTGCCTGATGCGTTCGCGATTACTGGACTTCTGCTGAATGTTGACCCGCAGGAAATGATCTTCGTCGGAGACAATCCCATGGTCGATTTCGCAATCCCAAAACGTATGGGGATTGCCACTGTGCGAATCAGACGGGCGCAGGGATCTCATTTTAGCGATGAAGCGCCGTCGAATGCGCATAAGCCCGACTTGACGCTGCCATCGCTCGATATGCTGGTTGAATACCTGGATTCCAGCCGATGGCCGAACAGCATAAGGAGCGGGCAAAATGATAGCGCTGTCTGAACCGCTTATTGGAGACATTGAGAGAAAGTGGGTTGACGAATGTCTTCGGAGTAATTTTGTCTCCTCAGCAGGACCGATGGTTGCAGAATTTGAGTCGCGCTTCGCGCGGATGGTTGGATCCAAGTATGCCGTGGCGACCTCATCCGGAACGGCGGCCTTGCATGTTGCGCTCCATTCGTTAGGTATCGGGAATGGTCACTCGGTCGTTGTTCCTGACCTTACGTTTGTAGCCTCGATGAATCCAGTGCTGTATTGTGGCGCGAGGCCTGTATTGCTGGATATCGAACGCGAAACGTGGTGTCTTGACTTGCAGCTATTACGTGATGTTTGCGGCGAGAGGCGGGGAAAAAAGAGCCAAATCAAGGCGGTCATTCCTGTTCATCTCTATGGGTGTGCATGTGACATGGATGAGCTGCTCCGAATTGCGCGGGAATACGAGTTTGTCATCATTGAGGATGCGACGGAGGCGCTTGGGACGACGCTCCATGGCAGGCAAGCGGGCACGTTCGGAGAGGCCGGCTGCTTTAGTTTTAATGGAAATAAGCTGTTGACCACCGGGGCTGGCGGAATCGTCGTGACCGATTCCGAAGAATTGGCAGCAAAGATACGCTACCTTGTAAATCAAGCCCGCGATAATCCGGCCATATATCTGCATGGCGCGATGGGGTTCAATTACAGGATGGACAGTTTGTCTGCTGCACTTGGTATAGCCCAGATGGAGCGCTTCAACACAATTCTCGATCTTAAACGCAGGATTGCGGAGTGCTATAAAAAGGCGCTCGACGATTTACCTGGAGTTCAACACCCGCCGTTGCTCGCGGATATGACGCACAGCTACTGGTTGTATTCCATTGTTGTGAGTAATGCTGCTTATCGCGAGAAATTGCTGGCATCCCTGAACGGCGCTGGAATTGGGGCCCGTCCTTTCTTTCAACCGCTTCACAAACAGCCATATGTTAACGCTTCCCTGTGGACCCGAGACGCGAAAGGCGCGCACCGCAGCCGCAATGGAATAAGCGATGCGATATCCGCTGGAGGAATCAACCTTCCCAGTTCGGCCGGACTCACACCAGAAGATCAGGAAACTGTGATTCGGACCATCACAACTTCATCCAATTCCCGCTGAAGCACGTTATTGTGAACGATATCACGCTTCGCCGCTCCTCGCCAAGGCACTGAAATGCGTAATCACTCCAGCACTTAACTTAAGTAGCAAAACGCCGATATAATAACCAAGGGATTTGTCGAATGGCGGTGTATACCGCCTCGGAATCATCTTGCAGACATTGTTGACGGTGACTGAAGGCGTGGCAATGAACAACGAAAACCTCAGGGAATTTGGAAGCGCGGGATTGTTGGTTGGGGCCGAACTCGCCTACACAATAGTTAAAAACGTAGATCTTTCAGGAATGGATCTGCGAAAGATAGATTTGTATATGGCGGATCTGAGTAGGGCCGATTTTAGCAGGGCATTGCTGGCGGATGCGGATTTGTCGGAAGCCAATATCCTGTGGGGAACGATGATAGACGCCAATCTCCAGCATGCTTGTTGTATCAACACAAACTTATGCGGAACTGACCTCAGCGGATCTGACTTATCCAAGGCCAATCTAACCACTGCCGATCTATCGTGGTGTAGAATGGAGAAGGTTAATCTGACGGGAGCATGTCTAAGTCGCGCCTCCCTGCGGCATGCAAATCTTAAAGAAGCAACGCTTTCTTCCTGCTGTCTCAGGGAAGCCGACTTGACCGGCGCTGATTTAAGTTCTGCCGTGATGGAAGACTGCAATCTCCACCGTGCCAAGATCGTGGAGGCGAATCTCCGCGGAGCCAAGCTTTCCAGGTCAAATCTGATAGAAGCCGATATTCGTCGTTCGAATCTGACCGAAGCAAGCCTCGATGACGCTTTGTTCAAAGGCGCCAACCTGGAGTCCGCCATACTTGTGCGCGCTAATTTGCGCGGCGCCATTATCCTTGATGCAATTCTCACCGATGCCTGTCTTGAGGATGCAAATTTGGACTGGGCCAATATCAACGGCGTAATCGCCAGAATTCGGCCTGCTTGCTCTTCAGCCCAAACATCGCGCCCAATTGCCGAAGGAAAGCCGTAGCAGTAGCCTATACCGACAATCTGTAGTGTCTGTAGACAGAATGGCTTGTGCGCGTTGTCTCCACTTGAATCGCCAGGCGGAAATGAACAAGTTATTTTGCAGGAAAAAGCCTTATTTCGACGCATTGCGCCCGCCAAATCTTCGCTTTTATGCGCCTCGGCATGCTTTCTGCTATTAGTTGGCCTGCTCTAATCCGGGCGGTGGCGTGAGACTTGAGTCACACGGCGCTTCCCGGGGCAAGGAATAGCAGGATGGAAACAAGTCTAAGTATCTCTCAAGTTCAGAATGTCAGTCAGCAGTTGAATCTGGCACCCCAGCTTCTTCAATGGCTGAAACTACTTCAGGTTCCAACAGTTGAACTGGCGCAAATCGTACAGCATGAGCTTGAGACGAATCCGGTCTTGGAAATGGACATTTCTCGTTCATCCGACAAGTCGGCTTCCACGGCTGACGATATCGATTCGCGGGCGGACAGCAACTCGTCTGACGAGCCAATAAGCGCGACCTTCGATGACAACGATCTGGCGAAAAGGGTTGAGGTGCTGCGCGATATTGACGACGAATGGAAAGATGGCTCCTCAAGCATGGAATGGCTGGCATCAGCGCCAGGAAGCGAAGATCAGGACCGTCATCAGTATATCATGGATTCCATCGTGGCCCCGACTTCGTTGCATGAGCATCTTGACAGGCAGCTGGCTGTTGCGCCGATGACGGAGGCACAAAGGAAGCTTGCTAGATTGATCATTGGCTCTCTTGATAGACGCGGATATCTGGATTTATCGCTGAAGGAAATAGCCGAATTGGAGGGGACTTCGGTTTCACAAGTAGAGGCAATGCTTGAGGTTATTCATCAGATGGATCCGCCGGGAATTGCAGCCCGAGATCTGCGCGAATGCCTGCTAATTCAGATCAATCGTGACAAGGATCCCGTGGTTTTCGCGATAGTCCACGACTGCTTTGATATGCTCTCAAAACGCGAAACGGTGGCGATTGCTGCGGAGTTGAAAATCAATGAGGATTCCATTTTTGATGCTTTTAAGAGGATTGGACGGCTTAATCCCGCCCCGGGACTCGATGTGGAACGGGAACGCGTGGAATACGTCACTCCGGATGTCGTCGTCCTCAAGAAAGATGGACAGTACGTTGTTGAATTGAATGACGAGTGTGTACCGAATCTTCGCATCATGGACGATTATCGTGAAATGCTTTCCGGTAAAACAAATCTGCCGACCACGGATGTTTCGTATTTGCGCCGGAAAATGCGCAGCGCCACTTTCTTGATCCAAGGCATCGCGCAACGCCAGGAAACGCTCTATAAGGTCGCGTCTGAAATTGTCAGGGTGCAACAGGATTCGTTCGATAAGGAGGATGGGGAAATAGGATCTTTGACCATGGGACGTGTCGCAAGAGTGGTCGGCGTTCATGAGACTACTGTCAGCCGTGCAATTGCAGGGAAATACATGAAAACTCCGAAAGGGATAGTGGCATTACGCTCGTTTTTCGAAGCAGGCTATTCATGCTCCGATGGATCGGCTTTCACGCCTAATCAGGTCAAAAGAACGATTGCCGAAATCGTGGCGAATGAAGAGCAGGGAAAGTGCATAACCGATATTGAGATATCCGAAGCGCTTGCGAAAAAAGGCTTGAAAGTTGCCCGGCGTACAATCGCTAAATATCGGGAGGAAATGTCTCTGCCGTCGTCGAAGGAACGGGAAGTTCTTAAGGCCAGAAGGCGACGCTTGGCTGCCGAACCGGCGACTGAGCCTGAGCTGATCGCAGTTTCGGCTGTTGCAGTTTAGGCTCTTGTTGTGCGCAGACCGCCTTTACTGATACAGGGTCATGAGCACTTCCGAAGTCTTCATCTCTTTGGCCACCTTTTCGACGATCTCCGGCATGCTATCGGCCGCCAGTCCCAATTGCGACCAGCAATCCGAAACGATAGCCGGTGCGCTGGTGTCGCCTCCATCGCCAAGGTGGTTGAGGTTGCAGACGTAGTTTGCGAGGTGGCAGAGCATTACCAGATCCTGATTCTCCGGACTCGCCGACTTCGGATCGTGATGCCATCTTATTACGTCGAGCACGTCCCTCGGGAGTATCCATTTTATGCCAAGCCACGCTCCGATCTGCGAGTGGTCGGAACCCATTATGTCCCGTTCTGCATCAACCAGAGGAGAACATGTTTCCCTGGCCGCGATTAACGCATTCATGAACTTCTCCCTCAGATGTTGTTCGAGGACAATCTTCCCTACGTCGTGCAGCAGGCCGCAGAGATGAAGAAAATCCTGGGTGTACTTCTTTCGTACCCGTGTAGATTGCTGTTCGTGGATAACTACCGCACTTACGCCTGTCGCAATGCAGTGCCGCCAGAAATTACGCCGGTCAAAATTCTTTTCGCCTGACTTTCCGAAGGATGTAAAAACAGCTGTGGACATTGCTATATTGCTGACAGCATTGAATCCAAGTCTGGAGACGGCGAGTTGAAGAGATGAAATCGGTTCTCGTCCACCGTAAAGTACAGAGTTTACCACTCTCAATACGCGTGCGATCATTGCTGGATCGTCTTGAATGATTCGTGCGATCCTTCCCGCGTCTGAAGCAGGATTTATTATGGCTGTTCTCAGCTTCTGGATAACAGTGGGCAGCGTGGGTAGAGTTTTGATTGTCTCAAGTTTTGCTATGAGTTCCCTTGTCTGGTCTGTTAGAGATTCCTGATTGAGCGCTCGTTGGTTCATCGCGCCCTCAGACGAAATAGGGTCTTTAGCTGATTCGTTCACGGGCGAAACAGTACTCTATTCCCGGCTCGTTGACAAATCTTTGTCGTCACCAACGTAAAAAGAGATTGCTTACCGATTTCTTCAATGATAGGTTCATAAGAGTAACGGTTTATTTCTGATTGCGGGGTGGAGCAGCCCGGTAGCTCGTCAGGCTCATAACCTGAAGGTCGTTGGTTCAAATCCAACCCCCGCTACCAATCTTCCAACTAAATGCCCTGATTTTATAGGGCGGTTGCGACCTTGACGTCTAAAAAGCTTCGCGCTGTAATCAATAGGATTGCGTCAACATCATTGGCGCTGGTTTGGTTGGCATGTCGAAAAAGAACGCCGATTCTGAGGCTGAGCAAGATAAGATTGCTTTTCGGTTCGACTCACGCACACCAAAAAAGAAGGCCAGCCACGTGAGAACGAGGCTGGCCTTGAATTGAAGAAACAATTGCTAAAACTACTAAATCCTGCCGCCGCCAAATATATGCGATGTCGGTGTTGTGACATTGCACTCCGGCTGTGAACCAACATTTGAATATGTGTACGTTCCACCACCAGGGCATATTGGCGTAGTTCCGCCCTTGACGTACTCGTTGACTGAAGCCGTATTGACTGTATTGCCGTCAGTCAGACGAGCCGCCATTGCATACTGTTCCTTGCCGGCATCAACGATACGAAGATTGTTGATGCAAGCGTTCTGCTGCGACGTATTACGAGCCTTCACAAATGAAGGGATCGCTATTGCCGCAAGCAGACCGATGATCGCTACGACGATCATGATCTCTACCAACGTGAATCCTGACTTCCTGTTCATTCGCATTTCTCCTTTGTTTGCGGGCTGCGACCTTGCCCTTTGCTTGTTAATGATGCGACTCCTGCTACGATGTCGTAACACTATAATGTAGGGCGGTGTACTACAAGAAAAAATCATCAGACCTCTAGAGCAGATTAAGTAATAGTGTAGCCACAGGAGGCAAACCAATGGGCGGC
>CAZASC010000042.1:19150-26366 GCA_964487695.1 uncultured Victivallales bacterium | reverse complement strand
TAATGCAGGAATCATCAAACGCAGGTTGTTAATATCCTGCAAAATGCGCATGCGCTGCGCTTCCAATATAGCCATCGGAGCCCTCCTTCGTTGCTTTTCAAGTTCGCAACGACCGATAAGATGTTTCTGGCTCTTCAACGGTCTCTGAAAGAAAATCGCCTCCTTGACACGTCGTTTGAGTTCTTGCGTCATGGTTTCCGGAGAGTGAGAAGCCTGAGCTGTCCAAAGGGTTTCAAATTCTTCTTCGTACCAGCGCCGCATTGTATGTTTCGTTCGGACACGTTGCAGATGCGAATCCTGCCGGGAGAGAAACTCGCCCCAAGTCCGCGCACCAGAATTGCGCCATAGTTTGTCCGTTTCGTTCATCTCTTGCTTTAGTTTGCTTCTTTCCTTCTCGTCTTCACCTTCGGGACGTTTACGATTCGATAGGAATCCGCGGCGATGCGCGATATGATACAAACAATAACCCATTTCATAAGGTTTTAATGGCAGATCAAGCCCCTTGCTCCTCAATGAATAAGGGTTCAAGCAAAGCAGCTTCTTCCACTCATCGTTCGAATGATCGGGCTTGCCTACTGGCAAAAGGCTGGCCTTCTGTAATAGAGTCCTTACCGCGGAAAGCCGCATTTGTTTTCTATCGAGCAGGCGACGCCGACCTCTTGCCATCCGCCGTTCGGTATTTCGTGACGTGGCTTTACCATTAGTGGGGTCAAAATTCATCCCAGCTTCAAAGATACGAGTTCCTGCGTCGCGGATTCCATTGAGCCCCGTCTTAGAAGTGGAAATACATGCCCAGCCGATTGAATTTGACCCGAGATCTAAACCCAGAATGTAATTCTGTTTGTTAACCGTCGTGCGCATCGCGATAGCCTCCCGCTTGTTTTGCCGCCAATTGACTGTGTTTGACAACAGATCATCTATATGGCATGAGTATCTATAGTATATCTGAGCGACGTTTGTCCCGCTTATTTACAGCAAAGGACTTATGTCCGGATGGTAGTGCCCACGGGCACCCACGAATGCCTCCGCAAGGGGGCATTCATTTTTTTGTCTTCAAAGACCACTTCTTTAGATACCTATTGAAGGATCATGGGCAAGCCATTCTGCCTCGTTTCGATATGACGAAGAAGTCTGGTCAGTTACGCGAAAGCACGCGCCTCGTTAGCCTTCGCCACGATTGCCGGATGTGGCGGAAAGTTTCTGTCCAGCATCTTCTTGAAGGCATCCTTTTCGGTCTGCACCATCTCATCCCAAATGTTTCGGCCTGTTGGGTTGGGCAGCATGTGCAATGCATATTGTTAATTGACGATTAGGTATTTCCAGTCTCATTCTTCATCCTTGATAACAAGTGTGACGGTGCTGTAAATAAGAGCGTGTTTTTTGTGTACGAGAAACAGTGCATGCCTGACATTGGAGGGAGTTGAAGCGTGCCGACGATATTGTTTATTAAGGGGTGGCGATTCTTTTTTTACGCCAACGAACGTAACGAGCCGATACATGTTCATGCCAAGAAGGCAAACATGGAGTGCAAATTCTGGCTCAAACCGGACACATTCGACATCGTCGAGGCATTTGCCTACGCAATGGTGCCGAAGGATCAGAGGGAAGTCAGAGAACTCATTTTTCAGCATTTCAGACAAATAGAGGCGGAATGGAACGCATTTCAGAGGAGAAAGAATCCATGAAAGAACTCCACGAAATCTCGCAGGTCACATTTTCGGATACCCGTATGTTCATGGTTGTGGATGGGAAGCGCTACTCATGGGAGATAAAGGCAGTCTCCGACCGCTTGGCCCGGTCACGCGATTTTGAGAAAGAGCGTTACGAAATATCTCCGTCCGGATACGGAATCCACTGGCCCTTAGTGGATGAGGATTTGTCGGTGGATGGCTTGCTCACAGTCGCGACACGGGAGAAGGACGCTTACGACACAAAACTCCCTGACAGAAATGAGTTAGTTGTAGCGGAAACCCAGGCCAATTACGAAATAGCGAAAGCAAAGTGCAAGAAATAATCGGCATTTTGATCCTCATTCGAACTGTTTCCTGAGAATCTGTTTTGCTGTTGTCCTCTCAGCAATCTGCTCCGTCCCTTCTGCAATTCTGGCCGCAGTCTCTTTGAGGACATCATTATGCCATGTGGAAGATTCTACGTTGGCATCATCTCTGGAAAGGTCCGACCGTAAGGCTTCCATTGTTTGAAGCTCTTCCTCACGGGTTTATATGTTCAATCTGAATTGTATTAGTCATACTCAAGACAGTAACACTGTTGTAACTCTCGAAATCGTCCAAGTGGCCAAGTTCCCCCAGAGTCAGAAAGTCGATCATGGAATGGCAAAAAGGAATTGTTTGCACGTTGAAATATGATAATACTATGACAGTCAATCAGCTCAGCTGGAACGGCCCACGATGATCGTGTGCCGTAGGTCATATGGGAAATGTCGGCCAAAGGGCTGTCGCCACGAAAAGCAATTTCTTATTTGCATAATGAAGACAATCACTGGAGTCGATGCCTGTCGCAGTCGAAACCATGCGGCAATATGTTTTCTCGTGCTGTTTCTGCTTGCCGGTGCCGATTCTGCGCACGGGCAGTTCTCCTACTCCACGAACTCCGATGGCACGCTGACAATTACGCACTACACAGGATCGGGTGGTGCCGTGGTAATACCGTTGAGCGCAAATGGGCGGACGGTGACAGTCGTCGGATATCATTCATTCGATTCCTTGACGAATGTGACCAGCGTCGTGCTTCCTACGACTGTCACCAACATCGTTTACGAGGCATTTAGCGATTGCGGCGGACTAACAAATATCACGATCCCATCTGGCGTTATGCAAATTGGCCATGACACGTTCTACAATTGCAGAAATCTCCCCAGCATTACGATTCCGGCCAGCGTGACAAGCATTGGCTGGGGAGCGTTCTCGTGCTGTACCTGTCTCACAGGCATATTTGTTAACGTGTCGAATCCGGCATACATGAGTCTGAACGATGTGCTGTTCGACAAAACGGAAGGCACATTGGTTCAATGTCCAGGCGGCATTCCGGGAAATTACGTCATTCCCTCCATTGTCACGAACGTAGCCGATGAGGCATTTAGAGGTTGTTCGAGTCTCGCCACGATAAGCGCGTCGTCGAACCTTAAAAGGATAGGCAACTACTCCTTCGAGTCTTGTTCAAGCCTGACCAGTTTCACAATTCCATCAACTGTGACAAGCATCGGCGGTTGGGAATTCGGTGGATGTTCAAGCCTGACCAACAGCATCACCATTCCTGCAAGCGTGACAAGCATCGGCAACTGCGCATTCAATGATTGCGTAAACCTTACGAGGATCGTAGTTGACGTGTCGAATCCCGCCTACGCCAGCGCAGGCGGAATCCTGTTCAGCAAGTCGGAAGATATACTGATTGTCTGTCCCTGCGCTGCTGCGGTTGGCGACTTCGTGATGCCATCCAGCGTGACCAGTATTTGTGCTGATGCATTCGAGGGTTGCACGAATCTTACGAGCGTGATCATATCTTCCAATCTCACCGCTATTCCGATGGATATGTTCTCTGATTGCACAAGTCTGACGAATGTAAACATGCCGTCAGGCCTCCTCAACATTGGCAGTTCTTCGTTTTGGGGCTGTTCAAGCCTTTTAAGCGCTGTCATCCCATCCGGCGTCACGAATATCAACGGTGCTGCGTTCGTTGGTTGCAGAAGGCTGTCCAGCCTTGTGATCCCATCCAGTGTCAGAAGCATCGGTGACTATGCTTTTACAGGCTGTTGGGGGCTGACTAGTCTCGTTATCTCCACCAATCTGACAAGCATAGGGGAACGCGTGTTTGATAGTTGCTCAAGCCTTTCGAGTGTTACTATACCGTCAAGCGTTACAAATCTTGATTACTACGCTTTCAGTTCATGCACGAGTCTGACGAGTGTCTGTTTCCTCGGGAACGCCCCGATCCTCGCATCATACGTCTTCTCCGATGACCATGCGACAGTCTACTACCTCCCCTGCACGACGGGCTGGGGCTCGACATTCGGCGGGCTTGCCACGGTGTTGTGGAAACCGACAATTACGGTATGTTCGCTGTCCTCATCCACGAACATCAGCTTCTCATGGTCCGGATTCTCCGGTATGACCGGCGTGATAGACACACGAACTGACATGGTCCACGGTGCGTGGACGCCGCTGGCGACAGGCATTCCATTGGCGGCAACAAACTGCTCGACGATCAACTTTGGAGGTCAGTCGACTTTCTTCAGAATCCGGTTGCAGTGAAATCCGATTAGCAGTCCCTTGCGGTACTGTTCCAGTGCCGCAAGCACTTCCTTTAGATCGTCAGGAACTCGCTTTTTAAACACCTGTTTTCCTGTCTCCTCCATGATCCCATAGATACCCGCCGCCAGAAGACGAGCGTCGATATTCGCACCATTTGGCCTCAATGGTTTCTCTTGATGTCAAATGGTGCACGGGGTTGCGCACCCTTTCATGCGAGGGCTTATTCTTGACTGACCGCGGTGCCTTAAGTATGGTGCCGCCTTTCAGTTTTAATTCAATTAACTTACATCTTTCCGAAAGGGAAAAACCGTGAAACATCCGAGAAAAGCGAGCAAGCCTCCCAAGTATCTTCAGAGCAATCTTTCCGTTGAGGAACGAGTTGACGATCTAATCGGGAGAATGACACTGGACGAGAAGATCGCTGAAGTGCAGGCGACGACGAAAGACGCCTTCATGGACAATTACGATAAGGACAACGGCGAGTTCAATATTGCAAGGGCCAGAGTGGTTTTTAAACATGGAATGGGGCGCATCAGTGCCATTTTTCACACCTTTTCAGTGCAACGCAGTGTAGAAGTCTTCAACGAGCTGCAGGCGTTCATCAAGAAAGAAACAAGACTTGGCATACCTGTCATAACGGATGGGGAAGGGTTGCATGGTGTCATATGTCACGGCGGCACGAGTTATGCCCAGGCGATAGCGCTAGGGGCGACATGGAATCCGGATCTCGTCGAGAAGATAGGCGTTGCGGTCGGCATAGAAGCCAGGATTCGCGGCATGCATCAGGTGCTGTCGCCTGTGCTTGATATCGCACGCGATGCCCGCGCTGGTCGCACCGAAGAGACGTACGGCGAGGACACGCATCTGGTCACACGCATGAGCGTAGCTTTCATTAACGGCGTCCAGTCCCAGCGCGTGGTCACGACCCCAAAGCATTATCTTGCTAATTTTGTCGGCGATGGCGGAAGAGACAGCCATCCTGTTCATTATTCGGAAAGACTTCTTCGTGAGATTTATTTGCCGCCGTTTGAGGCGGCTATTCGCGAGGCCGGCGCACTATCTGTAATGTCGGCATATCATTCCCTGGATGGAATGCCTTGTACCGCAAATAAATGGCTGTTGACCGACGTGCTGCGCGGTGAGTGGGGATTCAAAGGGCAGGTTGTTTCCGATTGGGGCGCCACCGAACAGGTGTACAGCTTGCACTACGTCGCCAAAGACCTGGCTGAGGCCGGAGAAAAGACCATCAATTCGGGCATGGATCAGGAATTGCCGTTTTCAAGGTGTTTCAAGCATTTGCCGGAACTCGTCCGCAAAGGCAGGGTCAAGGAGGAGGTGCTGGATAAGGCCGTCCGTCGCTCGCTTTATCTCAAATTCTGGTCAGGACTTTTCGAACAGAAGCCGTTGAGTGTTGAAAAGGCCATTAAGACAACCAATTGTAAGGCGCACAAAGAACTGGCACTAGAATCGGCGCGGCAATCCATTGTATTGCTGAAGAACAACGATTTTCTGCCCCTTCGTCCGACGATCAAGACGCTGGCCGTGATCGGCCCGAACGCCGCGAGAAAACAGTTGGGCGGCTATGCGAGTATAAAGCCAGAAACCATCAAGATCATCTCGCCGCTCGAAGGCATAAAGGATTTCGTGTCGTCGCAGACTGAGGTTCTGTATGCCGAGGGCTGTCCCAACATGGGCGAGAAGAGGGAAGGATTCGAGGCCGCGCTGAAGATTGCCAGAAAGGCCGACGCCGTTGTCATGGTCATGGGCAACTTCGGCGACATCGAAGGCGAGCAGAAAGACCGCAGCAATCTCGATTTGATTGGACTGCAGGAAGAGTTGATTCTTGAAGTGGCCAAGGTCAACCCAAAGGTCGCCGTTGTATTGATAGGCGGCAGCGCCATAACCATGATGCGATGGATAGACAAGGTGCCTGCGATCGTAATGGCATGGTATCCTGGACAGGAAGGTGGAACTGCGATTGCCGAAGTGCTTTTCGGAAAGGTGAATCCCAGTGGCAAACTGCCGATCAGTTTTCCAAAAGTCACAGGTCAGTGCCCGTTCTATTATAATACCAAGCCATCGGGCCGCGTGATGGATTATTCCGACTTGCGCGGACCTCAGGCCCAGTTCGCCTTCGGGCACGGTCTGAGTTACACGACCTTCAAGTATGATAATCAAAAGATAAAGAAGACAGGATCCGGCAAGAATCAAGTCTACACAGTTTCGCTGACCGTAACCAACACCGGCAAACGTGCTGGAGACGAGGTGGTCCAGCTTTATATACACGACGAGATAAGCAATAGAAGCAGGCCGATAATGGAACTCAAGGGTTTCAAGCGCATCAGCCTGAAACCTGGCCAGAAAATGCCTGTCAAATTCCAGCTTTCCTGGAAGGATGTTGCGTATCTTGGTGACGATATGAAGCCGACACTGGAGCCGGGAAATATAGAGTTCATGGTCGGCAGCTCCAGTCACGACATACGTTTCCGTCTAGGGTCAACGCACAAGCTCACGTTGGAGATTGAGAATTACGAATGCAGTCCTCTGTTGCCTACGGTGCCGGATATCCGCAAGATGCCGCTGCCAGCGCAGAATACCAAGTATTCGCCTGCCAAACTTTGCCAATCTGGACCAATGCGATACACTGATGTCGTTCCTGTCCATGAGAAGAAGGACGGTTCGTTGTTTATTCGCACGAAATTGACAATGCTTGGCGGCAAAGGGCAGATACTGTTTGGCGCCGACGGCCCAGTCAGGATATGGGTGAACCGCAAACAGGTCGCGTGTTTGCCGAACGCCACAAATCCGATCCTGCGGGATCAATATGTGGCCGCAGTGAAATGGCAGCCCGGAGAGAACGAGATCATATTCGGCATGAACACAAATTCAGGCAGGGTCATGGGCGTGTGCTGTCGCGCAGTTCAAATGTGATACGCGAGCGGGAATGA
>CAZASC010000042.1:0-19050 GCA_964487695.1 uncultured Victivallales bacterium | reverse complement strand
CGCGCAAGACCGCGGAATTGCCGGGCGTGATCATCCCGTTCTTATCAGTAAAAACAAAAGGGTCGCTTCTCTTTCGGGAAGCGACCCTTTTTAGTGTATTCGGTCAAACTTACTTTGCTGCCGGAGTTTCCACCGGAGCCGCAGTTACTGGAGCCGCAGCCGGAGTTTCAGCTGGGGCAGTTGCTGGAGCGGCAACCACTGGAGCGGCGGCCGGAACAGCTGCTGGTGCTGCCATTGGAACCATGTCGGCTCCGGGAACCAGCGAAATCTTGATGTTCTTGACTGGATTGTTGTCCTTATCCATGAATCTCGCGCATGCCGCTGAAGGGCCAACTCCGTTGATGATCGTGCCTACGAGCGTGTTCATGCCCTTCTTCAGTGCGACTGGCTGCGAGCGATCCTCGTCTGGCACAGAACCGCGGCTGGCATATGCGCGGATGACTTCCGTGCCGTTGAGTGTCCACATGGCACTGTCATCGGAACCGATGGAGAGCACAACGTCGCTGATGTCCTGATCGCAGACAACGTAGGCAACAATTACGTTCATCGCATTTTCGATGGGCTCGAAGTCAATGTTCGTTCCCTGTGCCTCAACAGTCTTCCAGGTAAATTCCTTGTCTCCGACTTTTACTTTGTCGCCGTCTGATGGCTTGGGCATTTTCTGGCCTGGGACATACTCCTTGTCGAACACGGGTTTCAGCACATCCTCGGTGTTGGCGCCGATATTCGTCTCTATCGCTATGGGCTTAAGGTTCAGCCAATTGCGAATGAATCCCTCTGTCCCAACATCATATGTCTTACTCTGGGCATTGGCCGATATCACGACCGCCATAGCACAAATTCCCGCCACGACCACCTTTTCCATGCTCGCTTTCATTCTTGCCGCTTCTCCTTGTCCTTGCCGCGTTATACCACATGACACCTCGTGTTGAGGATCGCCATCAACTTGTAGCGCATTTGTATACACTTCGTCGTCCTGTCAGAGCAAGTGAAAACAGGTGTTCCAAATTGTATCCCCTTGACAGCTTATTGCGCATAAGTAAGCATGCGCTGCCAATTGTTTTGTCAGTCCGATAAAAAGAGTTTATGAGGCAGAATCTATGAATCCTATGTTTACTTTTTGGAGCCGCGGAGGTTCATCAAGGTCGGATGCAAGGTTGAACGAACCTGCGGCAGGCGGTGCTCCGTCTGTCTTGAGGTTCGATCCGGAAGGTCGCTTTTATGTGGGTGTCTTATCGGTTCCCACTGTGGGTACGCTTGTTATGGACATCGTCAGTCCCCGTCCGCTTCGTATTTGGGCTAACGGAACCTTGGTGGTCGATGAAAACCTGTACTGGCGCTTGTATCAGCGCGAAGTGCGTGCGGCGTTGGTCTTTCCATGCAATGCGGGTGAGATCAAATTCCTCGTGGAAGTAGGCCCACGGCCGAAGTACCCGGAGGAACTCGATGAAACATGCCCGTCACGCAATCGCAAATTGGTGATGAAGGAAATAGAGCGGATTCATCCCGATCAGCTGAAGGTGCTTCTCAGGGTCGATAAAGATGTCGCGGGGCCTGCGCTTTCGCTGCGATTTCCAGCCACGCAGTTCATTCGTGACGGAGTGGTTTTTCAACATGTTCTGGTTCACCCCATTCCCGGAATGTCAGCGCACATGCCATCGGTTGAAGTTTGGTCCCAGGCTGAGCTGTCTGACGGACGAATTCTTCTGACATCTTCAGTTCTTCCCGGACGCGCCGAGGAAGGGACTCCATGTGAAGAATTGGCTTTGGGGCTGCGTCGTTTCCATGTGCCTGTTGCCAATTCTGACGATATGCCGGCAGCGCTTAGGTCAACGGGGTACGACTCGCGCGTCGAGCCTGTTTTAGAGGTTGTGCGAATCGTCAAGCTATCGGTGGAAGGCACAGATGGCACGGTGGAAGTTAATATGCCGGCATACGAAAGTTTGGGCAGACAGGCGCCACGTCGCGAGTTCAAAGAATCACAGTGGCCCACCTTTTCAGATGCCCGCTCGCAATTTCCGGAACCGGTACTGCCGAATCGGCTGAATCATTTTAAAAAGACCTATTATGCCGCTTGGGAGATGCTGCTGCGATTGGTCAGGCATCCACGCAGGGAGACCGGTCTACCCGGATCGTACATATCAACTGGCGCTGGTTTTAAACATCATCAGTTCGTGTGGGACTCTTCTTTTACCGCGATGTGCACGGCTTATGGCTGTCGGGTTCTGCCATTTTGCGCCACGCTCGATATGATTTACTCTCGGCAGTTTGACGGTGGTTATATTAATCGCGAACATGATGTCCGCGATGGAATGCCAGCAGCGTACGAGCCTGACTTCAGTCCGAACCCGCCGATCATGTCGCTGGCCGAATGGGCCATTGCAGGTCTTTCTGGCGATCTTCTAAGATTACAGAGGGTTTATCCCGTCCTTCGCGACTATCATAAATGGATCGAAAACAACCGCAAACTGCCTGATGGAACTTATTGGACGACAGGTCTGGCCAATGGGTTGGATAACTCGCCGTCCCTTGGTGATGGTTATCCCGATCTAACCGCGCAAATGGCCCACGACGCCGAAACGCTCGGAAAGATCGCAGCGGTTTTGGGATACGAGGCCGATGCGAAGGCTTGGCAACAGGAGCACGCCCAAATTGGAAGGGCCCTGAACGAGCGTCTGTGGAGTGAAGAAATGCAGATATATTCAACATCTCTCCTCAATGGCGGCCACAATCCGAACAAGGTGGTAACGGCGTTCTGGCCTTTGTGGGCGGGCATCGTTCCGCAGGACCGGGTTGAGGCATTGGCGCGCCATCTAAAAGATCCGAAAAGCTTCTGGCGTCATCATCCAATACCCAGCCTGGCGGCAGATTCGCCTCATTTTGTGCCTGGTGGAAACTATTGGGTCGGTTCGACATGGCCGCCAACCAATTATGCGGCCATCAAGGGCTTTGACCGGGCAGGCCGCCACGACCTGGCATTCGAGACAACGATCAGGCATTTGGAATGCGTAACCGAAGTGTTGAACAGCTCAGGTAAAATCTGGGAGAATTACTGCTCCGAGGCTTCAACAAATGGATCATCGTCTGGAGCTGACTATTGCTGGTCCGCGCTGGGACCGATTGCGCTGCTCATCGAAGTCATCATAGGCATTGATGCCGATGCCCTGCGCAGAACAGTGCGTTGGAATCCGCCGGACGAAGACTCGATAGGAATCCGAAATCTGCCGCTTGGGGCTGGTACAGTCAGTTTGGTGTCGCGAAAGGATCCCGACGGACGCTGGATTGAAGTGAACACGGATTACACGTTCAGATTGGAGCTGTTGCGGCAGGGGAAATGGCATTCCAGAGTATTTAACACGGGGCATACGCGTCTTCGGTTTGAAGAAGTGTGAGAGCTGGAAAACAGAAAGGCATATCGTTCATGAGTGACGAAATCAAGGGCATATCCCAAACATCAGCCGTGGCCAACCTGTGCTGCAATGATTTGAGCAACCCGCTTGGAGTCGAAACCACACGACCATTGTTATCGTGGACGATGCAATCGGCGGAGCGGGGTGCGTGTCAAACGGCATACCGAGTACTTGTTGCGTCGTCGCCAGAGAAGCTCGGTCGTGATGAAGGCGATCTGTGGGACAGCGGGAAGATTGAATCGGACCGATCCACACACGTGCAATATCTTGGCGCACCACTTAAATCCCGGCAGGCGGCATCCTGGAAGATCATGGTATGGGATAAAGATGGGACGCCATCGTTGTGGAGTGAACAAGCCCGTTGGGAGATGGGGCTCCTGCGAAAAAGCGATTGGAAAGGCTACTGGATCAATGCCGGTCGTTATGGTGGAGATCCGTCACCAGCTCCGATGTTGCGCACCAGCTTTATGCTCAAGCAGCGGGTAACCGGCGGACGAGCATATATCTGCGGGCTGGGATACTACGAACTATACATCAACGGGAAACGTGTGGGCGATGAAGTGCTTGCTCCGGCCTTTTCCCGATATGACAAAACTGCCTACTACCAGACATGGGATGTTACTAATCTGCTGCAAGTTGGTGAGAATGCCATTGGCGTGATATTGGGCAACGGATGGTACAACGCATTTACCGCAGAAGTGTGGGATTTCAAGCAGGCGCCGTGGCGATCGCAACCCAAGCTTAAATGTCAGTTCCACCTTAATCTGGAGGATGGAAAGGAGCGAATCATTGCGTCGGGTCCCGAATGGAAGTTTACAACGGGGCCGATTGTATTTGACGGATTGCGCAATGGAGAGGTTTACGATGCGCGACTGGAGAAACATGGATGGTGCATGCCCGGGTATGACGATCGCGAATGGAAATCCGTAGAGATCATTGCTGCGGCCGGTGGAGCACTGCATTCCCAGCAGCACACGCCGATTCGCGTTACAGCCACGCTCAAGCCGGCATCGATGAAGGAAGTCAGGCCGGGAGTGTGGGTGTTCGATCTCGGTCAGAACATTGCCGGTTGGGCTCAGTTGAGGGTCAGCGGCGCTGCAGGAACCGAGGTCACTCTCCGCTACGCGGAGAAGATACTCGAAAATGGCGATATAGATCAGAGTAATATCAACCCATTCATCAAGTCCGGCGAGTGTCAGACAGACAAATACATTCTTAAGGGTTATGGCGAGGAATTGTGGGAACCGCGGTTCTGCTATCACGGATTCCAATGGATACAACTGTCTGGCTATCCGGGAACGCCGACCCTCGACAGCATTAGCGGGCGGGTTGTTCATACCGACTTTGAGACTCGCGGCGAGTTCTCGTGCTCAAAGGAGGTGCTCAACTCGATTCAGCGTTGCGCCCGCTGGTCCACGCTGGGCAACTATCACGGCATACCGACAGATTGCCCGCATCGCGAGAAGAACGGTTGGACCGGCGACGCTTCATTGTCTGCGGAACAAGTCCTGCTCAATTTTGCCCCGGAGACGGCGTATAGGAAATGGATGCGCGACTTTCGTGATTGTCAGCGCGATAGCGGTCAGCTCCCTGGTATTGTGCCGACAGGCGGGTGGGGCTTCAATTGGGGCAGCGGTCCGGCGTGGGACAGCGCATTCATTCTTATTCCATGGTATCTTTACCTGTATCGCGGCGATTTGTCCGTTCTGTCCGAAAACTATGAACGGATTAAGCTTTATGTTGACTACATGACCTCGATGGCGGTCGGCAACATTGTCGATTTCGGGCTTGGCGATTGGTGTGTGCCTCATGAACCTTCTCCTGAACGCACCTGTGCTGCAAAGATTACTGACACGGCATATTATTACGTAGACTCTCTCATTCTCGCGCAGATGGCGGAATTGCTTTGCAAAACGGCTGACGCTAAGAAGTATCGTGCGCTTGCCGGTCGCATCCGTAAATCATTCTGGAAACATTTCGTTGATCTCAAGACGGGGCAGGTCGCTGGCGCCAGGAGCCAGACTGCATTGGCTTGCGCCCTTTATCAGGGCCTCGTTGACGGAGACGATGCGACGAAGGTTCTGGCCACTCTGGTCGCAGAGGTTGAAGCGCAGAAAAGGCATCACGATTGCGGCATTCTCGGTTGCAAATACCTGTTGAATTGTCTTTCTGATTACGGGCGCGGAGATCTGGCATACGCTATTGCATCGCAGACCGATTATCCGAGCTGGGGCGAGTGGGTTATGCGGGGCGCAACGACATTGTGGGAGGATTTCAAGGGCGCTACTTCACGTAATCACCACATGTTCAGCGATATTAGCGCCTGGTTTTATCGTGCGCTTGCCGGGATAAAACCGGATATACGAGCGCCGGGATTCAAAAACGTGATCATACAGCCCAACGTGGTCGGTGATCTGACGTGGGTCAAGGCCTGGCATCGTTCACCTTATGGACGGATCGAAAGCGAATGGAAAACCAAGGGCAATGAAATTCATCTTCGCGTTGTGATACCGCCGAATAGTTGCGGGGAGATACACGTTCCGACTCGCGATGCCAGCTCTGTGCTCATTGACGGGCATGCGGCTGCGGAGGGCAGCGGAGTCAGGATTCTGCCGTCCGATTCATTGGGACAACCGGTGTTTGCCATCGAGGCTGGAACGTATCTTTTCCAATGCGTGGCGAAACTGTAAACGCTACGCTACTGAGCAAAGATGGCTCCCGTTTACTTATTGGGCCAGACTTGCTCAATCTTGTAATATAGAGTAGTAGCCGCTCCTGAAAAATTCAGGTTTGTTGAGAACACGCCGCCGGTAGCGTTCATATCACTCCCGAAAGCGTTGCTCCACACCGGATTAACCAGCGAGTTTGCCTGCAACACCCTATATTGATGCCCATTAAGCGTATTCCAACCAAACACAACGCCGTTGCTTCCTGACTGCCCGAAATTAGAGATCGCAAAGAGCCTGTTAGCTGAACGCGGGGTTGGGATCGGCATTTGATATATGTTTGTTGATCCATCTGGCCAGCGCCCTTCTGCCACATCAGCCAACTGCGGACCAAACACCACACCGTCCGCTAATGCCCCATCCGGGGTATACAGTCCTATCTTGTCACCAGACTGACTTAACCCGAAGCTCACATACAAGTCCGAGCCGGTGGTTGAATTAGCGGCGTTTGCCCACACCAGCAGGTAACCATGCCCAGGTATGGTCGTGCCATCAGGGACCTTGTTCAAGCTGTTCGTGTTCAGATTCCCTGCGAGTTGAAAGCCTGTCATATCCACTGCCTGTGTGCTGCTATTATATAACTCAAACCAATCGTCACAATCGCCATCGGCTGGATCCGCCAGAGTCATGGTGTTATTCGCCATCCATTCGTTGATACAGACTGAAGTCACGGGAGCCCACGCGCTGTTATTGGCTCCGCCAGGTGTCGGATAGTAAAACACTTGGTGACCATTTCCTCCGCCGTTCGGATAATACCCGTACGCCTGGTCCTGCCCAATTCCTGTGTAGTTCACATAGTCAACGATTATTGTGCTGACTCCTGACACTCGCACCAATGCCACGCTGCCGCTGTAACTGTTCATGACAAACCCTGCATGCAGATTTGTGCTCACAGTAAGATTCGTCTCCCCATCGCACCACACGAGCTGATATCCGTTGTTTGTTATTGTCCAGCCGGCGGGAAACGCCCACTTCGTCAGATTCGTGTAATTGTCGGTCAGATAGTATTTGCTGGAGAAGAGATTCACGTTGTTGGTCCCGTTGTTGTATAAATTCAACCACGGAGCATATTGCCCGGCGTTGTTCTTTATTGTCGCCGTATTCGATGGCATTATCTCGTTGATCCATAAATTGTCGAACGCGGGCAGACTGGTAGCGACGGAGTTCGCCCGTCCCGGAGTATAGAGCACGTTTGTATCCACAGCCCAGTTTCCAATACGATTGTTGTCTTTCGTGGGATCGATCAACTGCAACGATGGCCCGTACCCATCCGCCTGCGTTGGCCATGGAGGATTGTTGTTGAAGTTCACCTGGTCCAGCACAAGCCATGTGTTTGTCAGTGGCATCTCAAGCTTTATACTGTCTCCGCCATTGTTCAGGCTTCCAGAGTACGCACCTGCCACCACCTCGACGTTGGAGTAAGCAGCCTGATAGCCTGCCATGCTCTGCGCCACAACAACATAACTCGTCGGGCCTATGTAGCTGCCTCCGACAAATGTGAAGTCCACTCCTTTCAGACGCATCCCACTCATGTCAAATCCATGGACGGTGTTCGTGTTGTAAATCTCAACAAACTCGCCGTTCGGCTGAGTTGGATGGTACATGATCTCGTTGATCACAAGGTTGCCTACCGGCGATGCAAAGCCACCGGTATATGTCACGTTGATGTGAGCCTGCCCAACAATATTATTGTTCCGGTCAAGTCCGACAAACGTAAGACTGTTGAGCCCGTTTGTAAGGGACACGGAAAGTTGCCAGCCGGTTTCAGCCGTCCATGTAACCGAATACGCATTGCTGTTTATGAGAATCGTCTCAATCTGTACCGGTGCTGTTCCAATGATCGTAACGGGACTCGCATTCGTTGTGAAATCGCTCATCGCGATGGAGAAGGGCGCATTTGTGAACGAGGTCATTTGCGATATGAGGTAGTTGCGCTGCTGGGATATCCATGATTCCATGGTTGCAGGCGATGTTGCCGTTATGCCATTCGCGTTGAACGCAGCATACCAGGCATCCATGACAGGATTGCAGTTAGCCGCCTGCATCGGTCCATCCACCATGTCCTTCAGGAGGTTCCAGTATTCGCGCCTGAAGCCTGGTTGGCTGACGCTGGACATTCGACAGGCGATGGGAAAATCGGTGCTGTCAGACGGGAATGGGTTGCTGTTAGGACTTCCAGAGAAACACCAATCTGTGTCGAAGACGAACAGTCTGGCTTTGTCTCCGGCAGGAATATAAGTGTACATGTTGTGAGGATTGGTAAAGCCGTAGGTGTCCCAGTTGTTCATTGCGCCATTGATTGCGAAATAGCTCAACCATCCCCGCGTGTGCACGAGCGCCTGCACCCGTTCCGTGTAGAGTGCATCGTTTGTAGTGGCGAATGCCGCGGCAAGTGCAAACAAACCAGTGTAGTCGTCGTTCGGAAGATTGCTTTGTTTCTTGCGCAGATACCATCGGTAACGGCTCTGCTTGTAATTGCCGGCAGCGTCTTTGTACAAACCGAATGGATCGCCATCCTCTATTCCGTATTCTTTATAAACCAGCGGATCGTTATCGCCGGTCCAATTTCCTGTCAGACCGCCTGAAGGCTCAACGAGGTCGTACATCACGCTGTTGATCTGGCCGTTGGCGCCGACTGGCGCGCTTCCGTTCACGAAGAGCCGGATATAACGGAGTGGAGCCGCCTCAAAACCCATTTGCTCAGTCATCCAATAACCCATCTTGTCCACTTGGAACGTTGGATCGGTGCCGTCCTGTCCGGGCGCCTTAAAGAACGCGTCTGATTTTCCCAAATACTTCTCGGCGTCAGGGATATTTATGGAATACGATCCGCCGTTGGTGGGGTTGACATCTCCATCGCGCCAGAGCCCATGCCATCTGCCACTGCAATTGTAGATTGCCCTGTAATTTCCGCACGCCAGAGTCAAATCGAACGGCTCATCGCTGTAGACGCTGTTTTGACCGCAGATGTCGCTCCACAGAGTGGAGTTTGTCTGGCTTAACCACATGGAGTACGATGCAAAACTGCCGGGCGGAACTGTATCGCCAAAACGCACGAGACATTCCAACGGCACAAGAACTGTGGTTGACGGTGGAACTGGAAAGCAGTTTGTGGCAGCCGGAGCGGCTTTGTCCGTGGCTGAAATCGTGAACGCCACAATAGTGCCGGGTGCCTCGGCGGGAATGGTGGCGCTGTAGATGCCGTCATTGGCGATTGCATCGCCGCCAGTGCCGTTGTCAAGCATTGGAACCGTGTTTGTGATCCACGATGGATCAATACGATAGTTCAGTGTAACCGAGCCAACTCCGTCCGGATCGTTTACTCTGCACGTCACGACAACCGGCTGATTCGACGGCAGGATTGGCGTGTGTATGACTTCGCTTATGGCCGGCCCGGTGTTGGCCTTGTAGCGGCTGTTAGGCAGCCCAGGCGTTCCAAGGTTGGCGGGAACATTCAATTTAACGGGGGCTTCAATCCAAAAGCCTTTCAATCCCAATACAATATACGGATATCCCCGCAACCATCTTGCCATTGCCTTGATCTCAACGTTGACTGCTGTGCTGGGATATGAGGACAAGGGAAACGACACATTATTTGGAAATGGATCCAGTGCAGGCGCGTGCGATCCCAATACTGTTCCGTTCGCTCCGCTGTCGCTTGCGCGGATGTGCAGGCTGGCGCTACTCAAATAGCCCGTTGCTTCAATGCTCGATCTGACATGATCGCCCCAGAACTGCCAGCTTCCTGTCCCACTCTCGAATGTCTGCAAAGGAAGATACGTGGCCCCGCCCGGCGTGGACATTTGCACATTATCGAGCAGGCATTCTCCCGCGTTCAAAAAATACACGCGGAACGTGTCGGCCGGTCCCTTGCCGTTGTCGAAGCTGTCAGTGTAATCAATGGTCGTCCAGGCGGCCTTGTGCGTCTCATCGCTGTCGCCCCAGTTCATAGCCAGCCGGTTGTTGCTATGCGGGTCTATCAGCTCCAGACTGCTTCCGCCTGCATCCGACCATTGTCCCCAGCCGGCGTTGTACGTGACATCGTCCACATCCACAAAATCCTGATACGGCAATTTTGTATTGTCCGGCCTCGATAATGCCAGTCGTTCTCCGCTGCCGGACAGATTTCCGGAATAATCGCCAACCGTGTTAGCAGTGTTCAGGTTCGGATATTTTGCAAAAAGGTTCGTCGCGTTCTTCGCCACAACTACATAGCCGTTGCTCGCTATCAGCGTGCCGGGCGGAATCATGAAGTCTATTCCAGACGTAAACCGCCAGTAGCTCATGTCAACCGTACCTGTACCACGGTTGTACAACTCAATATATTGATCGTCATTCAGTCCAGACATTGGAGCGTACATTATCTCGTTGATAACGATGTCCGACTGGTAAGGAACGCTGTTGCTCGTTCCCGGCGTCCAACTTGACAACGTTTGAAAACCCGGCGCCCCATCCGGATATCGTCCATACGAAACACCGTTCACCTGCGCGGGATACAAGATCGCGTCAATTACATAACTCTGGGTGGGATCAACCAGATAGATTGCCGCTGCATGAGGAGACAGCAGGAAGTTGAAGTCCGCACCGTAATAGAAGACAGCGAATCCGCGCGGCGTCAGGATTGTCCCGTTGGGAATCCTGAATTTGTTCGTTGTTGGATCGTCGGAAAGGTAACAGCCGGAGATATCAACGGCTGTTGTGCTGTTGTTAAAAAGCTCAATGGAGTCCACTTCCGGAGGATCGGTGTGGGCGAGGAACTCGTTGATTACAACCTGAGTTAGCGTATTGGTCAGCGTCACGTTGTTTGTTCCAGGATTGCCCCAGATGCCCGCGCTTGCGCTCCATGCCCGGACATCGCCTTCTCCATAATCAGGCTTCGTCAGCACCAGTGAATGACCCGACCCATCGGCAGCGGCTGGCCACGGATATGCGCTGGAATACTGGATATTGAGCAGAGATGCGCCTTGTGAGTTGTTAAGATTAATGGTCCCGCTGTCATTGGGTAGCTTCCCGGAGTAGGGGCCCAGCACATTGTTTAAGCCATAGAGATACCCGAGGAATACAGGATCGGTTCCAACAACAAGATAACTTCGTGCCCTGATAGTTGTTCCTGTCGCGAAAGTGTAGGAAATATCGCCGCTCACCTGATATCCGCTTATGTCGTGATCTATCGGGTCGGTGTTGTACAACTCGATAAATTCCGTGTCGTTCGTGTAAGTGTTGGGTGGATTGTACATGATTTCCGATATGATCAAAGGCGTCAGGCGGGAACACGCCCAGAATTGCCGGGCGTCAAGCAGCCCGGTCGGCAGTGTTAAAACGTGCGTGGCGAGGAACTGTTCCGTCGCACTGGCCCATGCGCCGCCAAAGGAGTTCGTCGCAAAGAACCGATAGTAGTACAACGTTTGATCCGTCAATCCCGTCAGACCCGTCGTGAACTGCCCGGCGTTTAGAATGCCGAGGTTGTTTGTGTTTGCCCAATTCTTTATGTTTGTTCCCTTGTCGCTTGTGCCCCAAAACACGTAGACTGTTGTAGGAGCGCTGCCTGCTGAAGCAAGATTCCCTGCGAGTTGCGCTGATACGCTAGTTATTTGCGATGCGGGGATTGAATTCTGGATGACAGGCGCATTTGGATAGTCCGTAAATGATGTTGACGATGGGGCCCATGCGTCGCCGCTCTGATTAGTGGCATAGTACCGGTAAAAATACGTTGCTCCTGCGGAAAGCCCTGTCACACTGTCGCCAAGAGGGCCCGTACCCTGAATGCCCAGATTGACAGCATTGGCCCAGCTCGATTTGTTGGTTCCGCCATCACTTCCGCCCCAGAACACGTAAACTGTCGTAGGCGACGCGCCTGCCGAAATAAGATTTCCATTCAACGTGGCCGTAGTGACAGCTATGCCGGATGCGCTGGCGTTGTTGATTAAAGGAGTATTCGCGGGTGTCATCGTCATTGTTTCAAAAGTCGAGTTTGCCGCCGCAGTCAGATAGCTTGCCGATATCCAGTTGGCGGAGCGGCAGACCTGTTCGACTCTGACTTCGTCAACAACCGCATTGGCAAGCGTGTCGCCCGCATTGCAGCCGCCCAGGCCGGGATTGCCGCCGCTCACATTTATGGTTCCGGTGACGACGTGCGTTCCGATCAACGCCCCATTCTCGAAATTGTTGAGTTGGGCGCCGTTATATGTGAAAGCGAAGTAGAACCACGGTCCCACGCTCAGGCTGGGGCTCAACGGGTCGTCATTGCCGGCCGTCCAGCCAGTTGTACCGGTGGTTTGGAGCAGATTTCTCATCAACGTGCTGCCGTTGGCCTCAAGCGCCCACTCTCCATCGTTCCTGGTGATGGCCTGCTCGGCGCTGGGAAGAGTATTGAATCGGACCCAGCCTGAAATCGTAGCCGCACTCGTGGAAAAGTTCAGACTGAGCGTATCTGGAACATTCACATAGCTACCGCCGGAAACAGTTTCTGCTCCGCCAATCAAGCCTGCCGTATTAATGACGGAGCCGTTCGCGTTCCCGTTGTTCTTGTTAGCCGTCGAGTCAAGAGCATTGGCTTGTGACATGTGCCATACACCGACAAAGGCGCTCGTTGCCCACATCGCGCCGTTGGTGGTGTAGACCGGTGCGGCTCCGGATACATTCGCGTTAGTATTGCCCCAGAATGCCCAGATATAAGAGCCACTGGACAACTTCGGCACCTGCACCCAAACGTAGGAGCTTCCGCTGGGTGTCCATTGCTCAATCTGATAATTCAAATTGCTTGAGCCGTCAGACGACGAGAAACGCAGATCGTAGCCGCTCGTCGAGGCGAACTGGTTGTACGAGAAACCGAAAATGTTAGTGCTCAAAACCACGAGCGCCGGAAAATTCGTCAGTGTTTCCGGCGCGTTGTAGCCGGAGAAGCCGATCATCATGCTGTTCTTCCATGCAGCGTACGCAACGGGCAGAGTGCCGGTGCTTCCGCCGGTTGAGCCAAAATAGGCGTTTATTGCGTGATTGGTCAGCACGTTGTTGAAAGTGTAAGAACCTGTCGCGCCCAGAGAGCTTCCATCAACCACAACATTGGTTACATTGTATCCGCTGTTCCCTGTGATCGTGAACGTCTGATTACTTCCAGACGGAACGAGGACTGCTCCCGGTGGCACGATTGATCCATTCGGCCCGGCTCCAGCGTTGATCGTGTAATTGGTTCCTCCATTTGGGCCGAAGAAGGCGCTTATTATGTGGCCAGCCGTCACATTGACAAACGTATAAGAATTCGTCACGCCCAGAGAGCTTCCATCCACAAAGACGTTGGTCACGATGTAACCGCCGTTGGCCGTTATTGTAAATGTCTGATTATTTCCGGATGGCACGCTCACGCTTCCGGACGGAGCGATTGATCCATTCGGCCCGGCACTTGCATTGATCGTGTAATTGGTTACGCCTGCCTGCACGCTACCATAGGAGTTGAAGCCGCCGTTGGACACCACCGTCATATAGGTTGCCCAGATCCAGTTTGTAGAACGGAACACCTGTTCAACCCTGATTTCGTCCACGATCGCATTGGCCAGCGAGTTCTGGCCGGCTGTGTCGCCATTGCCGCCGCCGGAGGCGCACAGCCCCACCGAGTTGGGTGCAAAACTTGTGTTCCCGCTGACGACGTGGGCGCCGATCTGCGATCCGTTTTCAAAATTGCAGAGCTGAGCGCCATTGTAAGTGAAGGCAAAGTAATACCATGCACCAGTGCTCAAGGCCGGATTGAATGTGTCGTCATTGCCGGCGGTCCAGCCGCTTGTTCCGGTGGTCTGGAGCAGGCTTCTCATCAGCGTGCTGCCGTTGGCTTCAAGCGCCCACCCGTTGGCCACGCGCGTGATCGCCGACTCGCTGCCCGGAAGTGTGTTGAAATAAACCCAGCCGGAGATCGTCGCGGTAGCCGTGCCAAACCGCAGGCTGGCCGAAGTTGGCACACTGTCATAACCGCCTGAGACAGCCTGCGCTCCATCAATCACACCGGTCGCATTGGCTATGGTGCCGTTCGCGCTCCCGTTATTGGCGTTGGCTGTAGAGTCCCGCGTGTTGGGTTGGTTCATGTGCCAGACAGCCGCAAAAGCCGTGGGATCCCAAGTCGCGCCGTTCGTCGTGCAGGGCAACTGATTCGTATTAGCCGGATCGCCCCATTTGGCCCAGATGTAACCCGCAGCGCTCATCGCCGGCACTTGCACCCAAACGTATGCAGCCTGGGTAATCGGATTTGTCCACGCCTCGATTTCGTAGTTGAGATTTATCGTCCCACTGGAGTCGGTGAACCGTAGATCGTATCCGTTTGCGTTCAGGAATGGGGTGTTTGCGAATGTGAAAGAGGAGCCGCCCATGCCATTGGAAAACAGAACCAGAGCGGGAAAGTTTGTCAGCGTCTCAGCGCGATTGTATCCATTGAACTGGATCTTCATCGAAAATGGGCCGGTGGCAGCGTCAGCGCGGGTGGGGATCGCGAGGGCGAAACATAGTGCGCCGATTATGAACGGCATCGAGGAGTTAAATTTCGGAAAGACCTTTGTCAGGCACAATAGAGTATTGGTAATTATAGCCCGAATTGGAAGAGAGTATACCCGGTTTGGTATTGAACGAATGTTTCTGGCCATGTGAAATGCCTTTCATGACAGGGAACGATGAATGTCAATGCTACTTTAACCACCATTTCAATCCTAAGAACGCTACAGTAAAACCGATCGGAATACAAATATTTAATTCAGATTCGGATATGCCAAAGCCTCCTCTTTCCCTTGATTCTAACGTTTTAACCAGACTATGCGCTTGATTGACACTTGCTATTTGGTACGGCTTCGTTCTGCAAAACGAACCCATCTTTGAGACGCCCTTTTTTGGTGCGCAGAATAGAGTGGCAAAACCAAAGATATTGCGCCCAAAGATGTTGCGGTCCTGCTTGAGCAGGATGAGGCGGTGGCAATGTCCATCGAACTTGGCTTCGTTTCGCAAAAAACCTTTTTGGGCGGAAGGATTCAATTTGATCTTTCCTGCTCTTAATGTACCCGGCAAAGCCGCCGATATACATTCAAGGCGATCGTCAATGTATTGCCTGCACATTCCGAAAGGATGAGAACGTGGACAACGTTGCCGATATTCGAAAACGTAAGACAGGGAATCCGGATGTCGTTGAGGCTGTTAGCGACAGCATTATGAGTTTGGCTGGACATCTGGCCAAGTACGTTACTGTCCTGCAACGGGTCGAATCAGGATTGGCGTCCCGCAATAAACAACGGGCTTGATACTGGCAGTCGCCCATTGAATCGCCATAGCGCACCAAACTCCGTTCACGGAGAACATGATCTGGAAGGTCGAGTCGGCAATAATTGCCTATTCAAGAAACAGGAAAAAAGGTGCTTGTCTCTGCAACCGTACGACCAAAGTCCGATATTCAATCGGGTGTGGCCTCGCTTATAGGGTGTGCTAAACGTAAGGGGGCTTGGCATGGACATGACGTGGACTATATCGCACATCCCAGAAGGCAACATCATTCACAACGAAACGACTGGTGACATGACTGTTCCGACTGTGAATCAGATGGCCAAGGAAGCGAAGGAAGCTGGCGAACTTCATAGGTCTAAATCACTCCTATTCGACCATCGGAAGCTCTCGTCTGCCCTGGACATTTTACGCATGTATGACCGTCCGAAAGAATTAAGCAACATGTCCTTTCCACAGACTTCTCAAATCTCGATAGTAACTCCTGTGTCGCTCCTTAAACAGTTCACTTTCTATGAAGACGTAATGTTTAACAGGGGATATATGGTACGTGTGTTTACAGACTTTAATTTGGCAAAAGAATGGCTGTCCAGAGACAGTACCAGATACACATACAGAAACGTCATTACGGACATCGACTCGGCTAGACAATGGTTGACCCCCTGAACACACTGATACTGACATGCGTGATAGTAGTGGCAATAGGTTTCATAGCCTATCTTGTCGGCATGTATATCTGCCCAACCCATTACGCGCTTTATCAAAACAAAAACGGACATCACTTTACGAATTGGTCGGCACAATAGGCTTGAGCCATCATAACAGACATATTCATGGGCATTGAGAACTACGGCTACAGCTTTTTGAGGAACTCTTGAGCCTTGGCGTTCCCTTGTGCAGCAGATTTGCGAAGCCATTTGAGAGCCTCTTCGTGATCTTTCGTTACGTTCTTGCCGTAATAGTAGCAAAGTCCGATGACGAATTGAGCAGGAGCATATCCTTGTTCAGCGGATTTACGAAACCATATGACCCCACTCGTGTAGTCCTTTGGAACACCTTTGCCATCGTAATAGCACTCCCCCAGTTCGCATTGAGCCTCGGCGTTACCCTGTTCAGCCGCTTTACGATACCACTTGACTGCTTCTGCGTAATTCTGCTGAACGCCTTTGCCGTTATAATAGCAATCGCCCACGCCGCATTGAGCATAGGCGTATCCTTGATCAGCGGATTTCTGATACCATTTGATTGCCTGTTTGTAATCATGCGTAACGCCATAGCCATAATAGTAGTAAGTTCCGAGGTTGTTTTGAGCCATGCCGTATCCTTGCTCAGCAGCTTTCTGATACCAGTTGACCGCCTCTGCATAACTCTGTGGGATACCAGTGCCGCAACTGTAGCAAACTCCCAGTTCGAATTGAGCCTTTGCAGACCCCTTGCTTGCTTTCTCCAACAGTGCATCCGTGTAGGTTGGAGTTTTGAGTCGCACCCCCATTGTTCCACATCCGGTCAGTGACATAAGGAGCGCACAGATCCCAATCGGAATGGCTATGATTGGAGTAACCAATAGGCGTTTATTCATGGCAATCTTCATCGAAAAATATACTTGGGCTGTGCTTGTGGCGGCGTGTTATTACTGTTCGGTTGGAAGCATTTTCGCCAGCATCTCTTTATTGAAGTACAGCCCACGACCATACCCATCGCAAAAACAGCAATTCCAATTATCAAGAGCTTCTTCATTCGCCTCATTCTCCCACAACCCAGCCCCGGATTCAAGGTTCAAGGCAATCAAGCCATCTCAGGATCAGTATTTTTGCTTGTTCCTTTTAGGTTGCGGGATTAGGGGTTCATCAATCTTTAGGAGGAGGATTGTAATGAACGGGATGACCTACGTGATAGTGGCAATTGGTTTCGTTATCTATTATGGCGTTATATATATCTGGTCGGAATGGTTTGATAAGGCGAATCCAAGAAAGAAGAAACCAGAGGAAACGACCCTTATGACTCCGACGAATACTACGGCTCCAACAGACACCAGATTATAACGAAGCAACAAGGCCCGATTGATTCACGCCACCGTATCATCCGCAATTCCAAGCTGTTCCGATGTAAAGAGCTTCTTCAATCCGAACGCGCGCACGTCAGCCAGTCCCAATCGGGCGATCACCCCCGAAAGCAGCTTGGCTTCGCGCGGCGCAAATATGCCATCGAGCAGCGACGTCTCGGCCCAGTCCACAAGTTGCGCAAGCGTTATTTCGTTATGCAGATAGGCCGCAATCTGGTCAGACAGCAGTTTGTTTGGTGATCGTCATGGCCATAGCCAATGTCCTTTAATAAAGAATATAACAATTCAGCACGCTCAATCCAAAGCCAAATTGTGTATTGCAGTAATGCTGGGCGCATGTGAGCTCTGCGGAGATTTCTTTTTGGTCATCCTATGGAGTGCGGCGTCAAGCCGCCGCACTCCATAGCGGCTTCGCCGCAAAAGAAACTACTGCTCAATTTCGGCAGAACGCCCATGCGACCCACATCACCCCCGCTTGCGTTTTCGTTTCTCGGTCGGGAGCAGGGGGGCGGTGTAGCGTTCGTAAAGGGCGAAGAGAAATTCGACGCGCTGACGGTCGGATGTGAAGGGTTGCGAGCGGTAACAACCATCCACTGCGCGGTCGAGTTCGGCGTGGGCTTTGACCAGATCGGCTGGCATGGACAACGGATCGTAAAGATCGGCGAGTGTGCATAAAGGATGCTTTGCGCGAACATCGAGGATCGCTTGAGCTTTCGCCTCGACGGTGGCGTTCTGCTTCGCGGTCGGCTTCTCCGGCCACGGGAAGTTGTTGTAGACAATGTTGTTTGAGTACTGATAGTCGGACTTCATGCGTCCAGCTACACTACGCATCCATGCATTGTGCAGTGCAGAGGTCAGAATGCCAAAGTGGTACATTGTTGCATCGGGGATCACGAGAGCGCTACCGCTCGCGATATTATCTGGCGGCATAAACCCGATTGGAATGTAGGTGCGACGTTCGGAAGATACTTTTGGTATCAAGAGGTATGGGGTTGTTGGCTGTCGAATTTCGCCGAAGAGGGACGGAGTCGCAGCCAAGGCACGCGTCTGTGGACGTGAACTACCTAAACGGAAGGTTCGAACAGACTCGATGCGAGCGGTCAACAGTTTTGAAGAACGCAGCAATTCAGGCGGCGCGTCTGCGAGCCAAAGGCACCACCGTTCCACGCCGTTCAAAAATTCTTCCCCACCGTAAATACGTCTGACAAAAGGGGTAAGTGCCGGAGACTCCTTCAACAATTCTGCTCTGCGCTCCGGCGTTAGAATTAGCCCTTGGTCATCGCCAGCATGACGGTCTTTGTCAATCATCATGCTGCCGTAACTGATTGATGGCGAGCCGCGAAAAGGTCTGGTTGTAGAACGAAGCAGCATATTTGTACCCTCAATCAGATACGGATTTATATTCGTTACATCGGTTACAACAACCTTCTCGTTTTGGGTTTCATAAATACGTTTGGTTCCGCTGAACACTTGGGCGAAACCGATAATGACGACATGCACGTGGGCCTTGCCGCGGGCCTCGCTCTGCCAAGCGAAAGTGCGGTGTGCGAAAATGATCTGCATGCCGCGTGCAAATAGCGCGTTCCATAGCACACCAACCTGTTCG